>JASJEK010000435.1 GCA_030064915.1 Xenococcaceae cyanobacterium MO_234.B1 | reverse complement strand
TTTACCCCAGAGTTACTGCCGACCTTTGAAAGACTGGATACCTATATTAGTGGAGCTTTGGCTCTGGAACAGGGATTAATTTTTTCCGCCATGATTTTGGCTGCCATGACGGTTTTTATTATCGAAAAAGAATTTGCCAAGGCTGCTCTGTGGTCCCTCTTAGCTGCTGCTCTGGCTTGGGTGGGCTTGATGCATAGTTATCAATGGAGCATAGGAGATACGGTGCTTCATCTCGGGTGGGGAGCTGGCTGGCAATGGACGATGGGTTATGTTTTATTAGGGATTCTCCTCTTCTATGCTCAATGGCAAAAGCCATCATCATGACAGGGCGATGGAAAGGGGGCTTGATTTTTCAAACATCTTAATTTCCAAACATCATCTAAGATTATCAGAAACCAAAGTTAGAAGATTTTCCTTATTTTCCTGCTTTTGGCGATCGCTTTATCTGTTAGCGATCGCCATATGGTCTTTCCCCAAAGTCAAGTCATTTAGATCATCCTAAATACCGAAAGCTGCTTTCATTATCTAGATTGCACCTGTCACCAGCTTCACTACTCAAAGATTTTGTTTCAATTTCGTCAAAAGTGTTTTCGGTTCTACCGAATTATTTCAAGTATCGATCGACAATATTATCTAGTTTGGCAAACATAATGTTCAACGCTAAGAACTAGTTGGGATAAAAGACTTAATGTATTTGCTTAAAAAACTGAGTATTCAGTCAAAGCTGATGCTAATACTATTGGTAGTCTGTATTAGCTCTATTATCGCGATTGCCTATATCGGTTATACCAATGGTCAACAAGCTCTCAAAAATAGTATTTTTAATCAATTAATTAGCTTAAAAGAATCCAAAGCGTATCAAATTGAGACTTATTTTCAAAATATTCGCGCTCATATCGAAGTTATGAGCGAATCTCCTAGTGTGGTTAATACCATGAAAGAGTTAAAGCAGGCGTATCAAGAACTAGAAGAGCAACCTATTCAATCTCAATGGAATGAAAAACTCAAAAGATATTATGAGCAGGAGTTTTTACTGAAATTAGCAGAAAATGTGGAAGAAAAGCCCTTACTGTTTTCTTATATGCCTTCAAGTTCTGCTTCTCGCTATTTGCAATATCACTACATTGCCAATAGTCCTAATCCTATAGAAAAAAAGAACTTTCGCCAAAATCCTCTAGATGGTAGTAAATATAGTAGTCTTCACCAACAAATTCAATCAATCTATCGCAACTTTATTGTTAAATTTGGCTACCATAACTTGTTTCTAGTTGACACTGATACAGGAAATATTGTTTACACCGTCAAAAAAGAAGTTGATTTTGCCACAAATCTGTATGAAGGCTCTCATTCTAGAAGTAATCTGGCAGAGGTAGTACGGGCGGTTCAGAAAGGAAACGCTCCAGGAGTTGTCGCTATTACCGACTTTGAACCCTATCATCCTTCCTATGCTGCACCTGCTGCTTTTATTGCTAGTTCTATTTTTGATGGTGCAGATTTAATTGGAGTGCTTGTTTTTCAAATCTCTATCGACGAGATTAATCGGGTTATGACAGGGGATGGTAATTGGCAACGGGATGGTCTAGGTAAGTCAGGAGAAACTTATCTAGTTGGTTCAGATTATGCTATGCGAAGTAACTCTCGTTTTTTGGTAGAAAATAAAGAAGATTACCTAAAAATGATAGAAACTAAAAAAGTATCAGCAAAAGAACTTGACCAGATCGAAAAATTCAATACTTCGATTTTGTATCAAAAAGTCAATACAACCCCAGTCCAAAAAGCCTTAGCAGGTGAGACAGGAACAGATATAGCTAAAGACTATCGTGGAGTGATCACCTTAAGTGCTTATCGACCATTAGACATCAGTGAATTAGACTGGGCAATTATTGCTCAAATTGATCGGGATGAAGCTTTTGCACCAATTAGAGCTTTTCAACATCGAGTACTTTTTTCTACAGTAATTATTGTTTTACTAGTTACCGCCATTGCTACTATTTATTCTCATTATTTTGTCCGCCCTATTCACAGTCTCATTGATGGTTTTCGGAAAGTGGGTAAGGGACAAACTGATGTTGTAGTTAACGTAAAAGCTAAAGATGAATTTCGTGAACTGAGTAATTCTTTTAATGAGAAAGTATTAGGTTTACAAGGCGATCGCCAGATTCTTCAAATAGTAGAAACTTTAGTTGGGGTCTGTGCTATCCATGCTTTACTCTCTTTAGTTAATGCCCTCCTCTTTGGAGAAGTAAAAGTCGGTACTTGGCAAGCCAAGATACCTAAACTATTCCGCGATCTAGTTCGTTTTTTCTTGATTTTAGTAGGGACAGCTTTAGTTCTCTCGGTCGTCTGGAAAGCGGATTTAGGAGGACTAATTACTGCTCTAGGAATTGGTTCGATTGTTATTGGTTTGGCTCTCCAAGATACTTTGGGTAACTTGTTTTCTGGTATTACTTTATTATTCGAGCGCCCTTTTAGTTTGGGAGATTGGCTAGAAATTAATGAAATCAAAGGTAAAGTAATAGAGATCAACTGGCGCTCAGTACATCTACTCACCAGAGAACTGGAATTACTAGTAATCCCTAATGGTGTTTTAGCCAAGGAAGTATTACGCAACTATCATCTTCCTCAAAAGCTGCATATTGAACCTGTAGACATTGGTTTTTCTTATGACGATCCACCCAATAAAGTCAAGCAAGTACTAGAGGAAACAGCTTTAGCTACTACAGGAGTATTAAACAAACCCAAACCAGAGATTCAAACCATCGAGTACGGCGATTCTTCGATTAATTATCGAGTCAGACTTTTTTTAGCTGATTACGATAAAGTACCGCAAATTAGAGACGATTTTATCACTCGTATTTGGTACGCTGCTAACAGATACAATTTAAATATTCCTTTTCCGACTCGTACTCTTTACTCTCAACCACCTACTAAATCTAAACCAAACGAAATCTTAGCTAGATTCGTTGATTATATCCGCAGTTTTCCCAGTTTTGTGAGTATAGACCAGGAAACCTTAGAGCAACTAGCTCAAGATGCACTTTTTAAACATTTTGGCGCAGGAGAACCAGCGATCAACCGAGGCACAAAATACACTGGTCTTTATCTAATTATTGCTGGTCAAGCACTAGTTTCCGTTCAAGATAGTTCGGGAAGAGAAATAGAAATTGCTACTCTCTCTAGAGGAGAATTTTTTGGTGAAATGGCATTGTTAACTAAGTCTAATTTATCTAGTTCTCTTTTAGTAACCGCAATTGAAGATTTGGAAGTACTAATGTTAAAAACCGAAGCCGTACAACTTATTCTCGATCGCGTTCCCAGATTAGCGCAAGAAATTGGCGCAGTAATCGAAACTCGCCGTAAAGCCATCCAGTTAGCGCTAAAAAGCCCTAACAATACCCCAGTTTCCTAGCCTATTCCCAGCCCAGTCAAGATTAAGTTTGAGAATTGCTGCTATAGCCTCAAGGATATAAGGTAACTCAAGAGCCATCAAGAGCCTGATTCTAGTCTTTTTTGCCATTCTTGGTCGATTTTGTCTTTATTCGCCAGATTTTGATCTAGGAGATCGGTTTCGGTAGTGTAAGCAGTGTCTCCTCGATCGATAATTTTTTGTTGGGCAAATTGACGAGTGTAAAGGATTTTTTGGCGTAAGCTAGGATCAGGATTTTCTAGTGCGATCGCCCTTTCTTGACGGGATTGATTACGGACAGTTATTTTTCCATTACGTCCTTGTATCCAGAAATAGCGAATTAGGGGAACTAAGAGAAAAGCTGCACCATAGCCTAAAAGTAGCCAGTAAATTGAACTAACAAAAGTAATGAAACCTCCTGATGCTGCCATCGCACTATCTCGTAAGAGAGAGCCTAGCACCAGTGCTAAGACAAAGTTTAATGCACCCAAACCTACTGCAAGCATTTTTTGTCCGCTACTAGCTTGACTAAATTGCCAGAGTTTTTCTTGTAGATAAGCAGGAAGGGACTGTTTATTTCTCCGATCTGCCATCACTTGAAGTTCTGGGAAATAATAAATAATTTCCCCTTGGGGGGATACTTGGGGATAGCCATTAAACCTTGCTAAGACTGGTATGATATAGTCTTCATCGGCATCGGTTTTATCCAAATAGGGGGCAATTTGTTCTGCTGTTACCGCCCCTTCATGACTGCGAATTACTTGACCAATAGTAGCATTGCGCTTGTCTTCTAAATTAGGATTAGGATCCCCATCCCCAAACAGAAACGAGAATACTGCTTCTAAAAAGTTCATCTCATTTTCTGAGGAACGATCTCTCTGTTGGCGACGAGGGTAATAATTGGGTTGAAACAACCAGAAGATATCAGGACCAATCCAGAAACGAGGCAGAAAAATACCCCCTCCTCCATAACTACCACCACGATTATTATCATTATCGCGATCGCCAGAGCTAACAATAACTATAGCGATAATTGCTACCGAAATTAATATAATAGAGGCAATGAGCATAATACCGAAAGAAATTCGGATTATATAAAATAATACGCGCCAAACTTTTTCCCACCACTGTTGCCAACGCAATTGCCAGTATTTATTGCGTAAAATAGCACGGAAATTTTGGGGGAAAGAATAAACAATATCTCCCGACTCAGAAACTTGTAAATGCCCTCCTGCATCGGAAGCAAGAGCTAGTAGTCCCTGTTGTGCTAGATTCAATTCTAGTCCTGCTTGGGCTGCAACATCGCCTACTGTAACACGATAGTTTAGTTGTTCTACTGAGCGAAGAATCTGAGGATTAGGAGTCATGATATAGGTAGTTGGGAAACCGCGACTCTTTAGAGCGCGGAGGAACAACAGTTGAAACGGACGGGGCGTACAAGCTCCTGGGGTTTCCCCAGGAGACAGCCCCTCCTTCAGCCGTGAGTGAAATGTTAGAAACCATAAACATAGCCATCTTTACGATGAACTTGTTTGCAGTATTTATAGCTAATACCTTGCACTGTCTGGGTAACAGTTTTGATATTAAATGAGCCACTTGAACGAATAGCAACTTTACCTAAGTAAGAACCTATTTTCTTACCTTTAGTAACTACTGCTTTGACAATGTCTCCAGTCTGAAAACCTTTTACTTGTTTGATTAAAGCTGATTTTCTTACCTTATTCCCTGCTTTATTTAATCTAGGAAATCCATAACTATCTACCTGGATAGTTTGTCTTTTGCCATGTCCGCAACATTTAATTAGCAATGGTTGATTGGTTGCTATCTCAATTTGTGGAGTATCACCAACACAAGCAGCATCCAACCAATGGGTCTTAGCTAACTTCTGTTGAGTCCGATTAAACTTAGTTTTTCTACCTCTACGTCCACGTCTTAGAGAACGGCGAGACTCTAGATCGTCTTTAATCTGTTGACCACGATAAGTTAATTCAGCAGCCCAGATAAGTTTATTGTCCTGAAGTATTGCTATTCCTGTGGTAACTGAACCTGGGTCAAGTTTTAGTTGGCATGGTAAAAGCTCCCGTTTATCAACTGCCTTCTTCAAGATAATTGTGAATGGATATTGTCTAAATACCGCAGCCTTCCCAGCTTTTAATAACTTTTTGGCTATTGTGGGTGAGCATGGTTCTAATGGTTGTTTGTTGG
>JASJEK010000434.1 GCA_030064915.1 Xenococcaceae cyanobacterium MO_234.B1 | reverse complement strand
AAGCAACAGACAGCAAGCCAATAACAACATTCCATTAGTGGTAAAAAGTTGTCCTACATATGGTTGTACCTCTGCTGGTAATGAAGAAGTTATTGTTTCTTTTAATGTTGATTTTTGTTGCATCTTTTGGAGCGACCAATAATTTGAATATGCTACTTGGAAAAAAACAATTACTTTTTGGGTCTAGCCGATTGATTGAATATTTCTTTTTCAAGTAGAAATACTTAAACTAATTTGACTAAATATTTTAATTTTAAACTGACTAATTTCACTGGGGTATCATTCTTTAAAGTGAAGTTCTGGATGACCAGGTATCCCTTCTTTTCCGACAATAACTATAGAAGAACTTTTTACTTTTATATGTACTCCTAATTTCTCTAAGACTTCGATATCTTCTTCAAAAAAAATATTAGGAGAATCTGCCTCTAATTCATCAAGTAAAGCCTCAGCTAGAGCTTCAGTCCCTCCTAATTGTTCCTTCAATGTTAAATATTTAGAAGTCAAAAGATTCTTAGCAATTTCTTTACCTAAGAAATTAGTTAAAGGATACAACAATAATTGCTCTTGTTCTACAACAGTAGAACAATTTCCCTCCCGCTCTACTTTAATAACATTAGTATCAGGTTCGCCTTGAAATGATAAAATATCAACTAAATAATAATCAGCTTGCTCCATCTGTGCTTTGGCTAAAATATCAAAGTTTACTTGATTATTAAAACATTCAGCTAAATCGGGACTAGCTTGAGCATATTCAGGATTTATCAATCCTATTCCTAAAGCCATAAATAGTGAAACTTTAGCGATCTCTTTATTCATCTTTTTATATACCTATCTGGATTTTCATAATTTCCCCGTCCATCGTGTACCCTCAAGTCTAAATGTGGTCCAGTACTCCAACCCGAACTTCCTACTCCTGCAATCACTTGCCCTTTGGATACAGACATTCCTGGTTTGACTTTGATTGAACCTTTTTGAAGATGACCATATCTGACAATCTTGCCATCAGCATGGCGAACATCCATCCAGTTGCCCAATTCCCCACCACAAGCTTTTTTAGCATTAGATTTACCGAAATCTGAACAACTATTACTAGAGACTCTAATTACTTTGCCTCCGTCAACAGACTTTACAGGAGTTCCTAAAGGTGCAGCATAATCAATTCCATGATGAAACTGCGTCTTTCCACTAATAGGACGTTTACGCCAACCATAAGGGCTAGAGACTCTAGTTCCCAATGCAATGGGATGGGTGAATGTTCCTGTGGTTTGACCATCCCCTTCAATACAGCCTCCTGCACAGGAGTTATCATTACCTCCTACAGCAGCTATGATTTCATCAATTTCCTGTTGATAGTTTTCTGGGATATTCACTTTAGGAGAACTAGATGTCGATAGAACTATGACAGGATCATTTTCTTTGACGGGAAACCAGGGTATAGGACCAATCGAATATGGACTGCAATGGTATCCCAAAAAGAGCGTGTCCACACAAGCTCGAAAGTATAAGCCAAACTCAGCTACACCTTCACTTTCATTTGCCCCAGTCATCACTACTTTAAATGCTGAACCAAATGGTAATAAGCCTGTGGGTTCTTTTCCTCCATTTACCACTTTAAAAAAACCAAAGCCTCCTTCAACTTGTTGAGTTTCTCCCGAACCCCAACGTTTACCATGCAATCCATTTCCAACTCCGAATAAGTCTTGCAATTCAAGATACGAGCAAGGCTTTCCATCTTCACAATCTTTTGGTTTTATTTTAGGTTTTCTTGCTGAACCTCCGTTTGCTCCACCAGTCAGAAAATACCCCGCAGCTAAAGGATCTCCTACTTCTGCTGAAGAAAAGACTACATCTGCTCTCCCCAGTACACTGAAGCCTACATTATTAAAGGTAAAAGGAAAAAAGCCAAAAGGTACTTGGTTTAAACCAGGTACTTGATCAATATAACTTCGTTGCCAATTTTGATATTTTTCGATGGGAGTTTCTGATAGCCCCGGTATCGAATCTAAATTGTAATTAGCTAAATTCTCCCCTAACTCTTCTAAAGCCGAATCTTTTAAAGCTGGATATTGTTGCAATACCTCTCTAATACTACTTGTTCTAGAGAAAGATACTCTCTTAGAAGTAAACAAGTCATATAAGGGCTTGACTTTGTTAATCGGCAAATTCTCTAATCCTGGTATCGCTTCGACTAAACTTTCTGCTGTTTGCCAAGAAACAAGAGAATAGTCTTTGAGATTTAGCTCCGACAAGTCTTTACCCACTATTTCGGCAATATTTTTTAGGGCAAATTGTTGTAATTGGAAAGAACCTCCAAAATCTCCCATCATCATGTAAGAATCGGCACTTTGACCTGCTGTCCAAGTTCGAGATGGGTCATAACCTAACTCTTTTACTACTGAAATAGGAACTACTATTTCTCCACTGCTACTAATTGGCGGTAAATTGCTAAAGTTTATCTGCATCCAATCGGGCAAAGCAACTCTAACTCCATCCACATCGTACTCCACCGACTTGGGTAAAAAGCCTGATTCCCCTTGCGATTGTGCCAACACTTGTACACTAGGCAATAATGCTAATGTGACTGCTGCTATTAGAGCCTGAACCTTCAGCCTTCCTTGTCTAAAGTTTAATAGCTTTAATAGCATGATTTTGTATCTTCCTCTACAAGAACATTACTCAAAGCCACACGAATTTTTTTGGGCTTACAGTCCTCTTTGTTACTATTCCAGCGTTCTCTAGCTCTGTTCAGTTCTTCTTCAGATACATTTAGGGGAACTTTCTGTGGGTCAGCAGTAATCTTGAGGTGGTCGAAGGGAGGAGTACCTCGTCCTTTTTTCAAGATGAATTTATAGACTTTATATCCTCCCGCACCCTGAGTTACCAGCGTTAAAGTTGTACGACCATCGACACTCCTGGTTATATTCTCAAAATTAATCGGCTTGATTTGTCTAATCCTAATTAACCTTGAGCCATTCCCCTCGCATTGAACTGAGGCAAATTTAGGACACAAGTTACCTACTAGACCATTGAACACAAAAGAACTAGGATCTGCTAATGTTGCATCAACTATTATTTGATCTAATTCCAAAAAATCTATGGTCAAGTCGTAGCCTGGATATATCGACAACTGAAGAGTTTTACCATTTAAACCTTGAGCATCAGAACTAGAAATTCTCCTTGTTCCTGAAGCTAATGCTTCTAGGGGAAACAAAACACTAGAAAAGAACTCTTGCATAAATATTTTGTGGTATAGTAAAGGATTATTTTTATTTCAATTTTTGTTTGTTAAAATAGTAAAAACTGGGGAATTTTTTCAATTAAGCATTATCAGGCGGTCTCGCTACGCGAGTGCGAAGCAACGCGGTTATAAAAAATTAACAGCAAAAATTGTTTCAGTTATTGATTTATTCCTGAAATTTATGAAGTTATTTGATTTTTAAATTCAATTTATAAGGCTAATTCGCGCATTATAAATTCCTGCAATTAAATTGCTTCTCAAGCCAAATCGTTTGTGACGATTTCGATAGGGATAAGACAAAATTTTAAAGATTTTTAGCCGACGATTAACGTGTTCGATGACAATTCTTAATCGATTCAGTTCAAGGGTTATATTTCTTTTGTTCTTTTGTCAACTTTTCTCCCTTTGGTTTCTTGATAGGGGTTTCACGCTTTTTTATGAATTTTGGCAATTCCAAGTAGAGCCTTTGTCGGCTATTAATTTAAGTAATTCACTCAATTTAATCCCACTGTTTTTAAAAAGTTTAAAATCATGAGTTTTCCCTTTGCCATGCTTTAAACATATTATCTTTAAGGTTTTTTGCTCGATAATTAACTGTGTCTTCAAAGTATGTTCATGCATGTTTTCCGCTATAAAATCTTTTTTGATGCTTGGTCGGTCTTTCAATTGGACTTGACCTTACTCCATAACAATCAAGTCAGTATCAAGGTCAGAATTTAATAAACTTTTCTTACCTGGTAAACTGAATTTTCCCGAGCGAATCAAGATATTTTCTATTTTGTGAACCATTCGACTTGCCTGTCGATTCTGAAACTCCCCAGTAAGCGTCCAATATGATAGTAGGAACGGTATTCACGCTCTATATTCAAGTGCTATTAAAACTTGCTCTTCAATTCTTAATTCATAAGGACGACCTGGTTTCTTTTTACCAGCCTCTTTATTTTTAACTAGACGAATCATGATTCGATAAGTTCTGGGACGCTCTTCCTGTTTTTCGTTTGAATTTTTTAGAGGATAATTGTCTCGTTTTCCAATATTTCATGGTTAAATCAAGAAGTTTTAAAGATAAAAGTAAAACCCCTCATTATACCACAAAATATTTTTGCAAGAGTTCTATTGTTGTTAGGATAACGATTTGCCAGAAACACAAATAATTTTTTACCAAGAGGAAGATGGAACTGTCCCAGTAGTGGAATGGTTAAAAGAGCTAAAGAAAAAAAATCCGAAAGGCTTTATCAACTGTTTAGCCAGAATTCAACAACTGCAAACATCGGGGCATGAACTTCGTCGCCCCGCATCGGATTATTTGCGGGATGGTATTCGAGAATTAAGAGCAAAACACAGAAATGTACAATATAGAATCCTTTACTTTTTTCAAGGACAAAATATAGCAATTCTTGCCCACGCCATAATTAAAAAGGGAAGTGCAGTTCCCAATACCGATATAGAAAAAGCGATAACCAGAAAAAATATATTTGAGCAAAACCCAACTGTTCATACTTATCAAGGAGAAATTTAAAATGGCAAAGACAACTGACGCGATGAAAATTATAGATAACTTGATTGGAGATGATGCTCAAATGCGGGAAATGCTGGCAGAAGCATCACTTAATGCCGAAGTAGGACAGCTTATTTATGATGCTCGTCAAAAAGCAGGTTTAACTCAACAACAACTTGCCGAGCTTATTGGGACAACACAATCGGTTATTGACGATCTCGAAGAAGCAGATTACGAAGGAAACTCATTAATAATGCTGCATAAAATTGCGATCGCTCTAAATCAGAAACTTACACTTAATCTCGTTCCTCTTGAAGACAATCCCACTAAAGAGCCAATATCTTGTTAGATTTGACAAAGATTATTAAAGTAAATAATGACTTCGCCAGAATTATTCGATGTTGTTGAGTTATTGATAAATTTACCCGAACATAATCTTAGTTCAGGAGTTCAAGGGACAATTGTTGAATGCTATCAGGACAATAACTATGAAGTAGAATTTTCTAACTCTGATGGAGAAACATTAGCACTTTGTACCTTATCTGCTCAACAATTCATTGTTGTTTGGTCAGCTAAAACAAAAACTTATCTACACATTTGAGAGCGAACATGACTACTTATAATTTATGTTATTATTTGAGTTATAACAACTACTAAGTTATTAGATCAATGCAAATTAAGTTGAGACAGGTAGGAAATTCAGTTGGTGCAACCTTTCCCAAAGAAATACTAGACAAATTTGGTTTAAAGTCAGGGGATATGTTAAATGTGGTGGTTACTTCTGAGGGAATACAGTTAATTCCTTATGACTCTAATTTCCAGGAGACACTCTTAGCCTATAAAGAAGGTGCAGCCAAGTATCGCAATGCCATGAGA
>JASJEK010000433.1 GCA_030064915.1 Xenococcaceae cyanobacterium MO_234.B1 | reverse complement strand
GCCGTTTTGTGTAAACAAGACAGGGCGACAAGCTATACCCAGCTTCTAGCCAGAATCCCATAAATTTAGTTTGATTGAGCAATCGCGAAATCAAACGCATTTATGGGAGTGGCTCAACACTGACCAGATGTTGGATGTTGCTATTGTTGGTGGTGGCGTTTCAGGAGTTTACAGCGGTTGGCGGCTCATAGAGTCTAAACCCAATCAATCGGAATTACTCAAAGCCTGGGCGGGGAAACGCCCTGACGGTAAACTTAAGGTCAGCTTATTCGAGCGTAGCGATCGCATTGGTGGACGTTTATTATCGGTAACACCCCCAGCCATGCCTAGCCTGCGGGCAGAACTTGGAGGCATGCGCTACTTATCAACTCAGAGAATTGTCCGTTCCCTAGTGGAAAATAAGCTGAAACTGAAAACCTATGATTTTCCAGTGGACAGTCCTCAAAATATTGCCTATTTGCGCGGTATACGCCTACGTAACGAGGATTTATCTAACCCCGAAAAACTGCCTTACCATCTCAACTGGCAAGAAAGGGGGAAAACTGTTGGCACCCTAATTGCTGAAGCTATAGATCAAATTTTACCCGGTGCCTTGGAAATGTCTTTCTCGGAGTTACAGGAAAGGAAAAAAACTGCTGAGTTTGATGGCAGAAAACTTTATCAACAGGGTTTTTGGAACGTCCTTGACCGGGTGATGAGTAGTGAAGCCTATGAATTTATCCGTCAGGCGGGTGGTTATGACACAACCTTAAGTAACTGGAATGCTGCTGATGCCATCCCTTGGTATCTCGCCGATTTCGGACCACAGGCTAAATACATTGGCTTTGTTGATGGGTTTCAATCTGTCCCCTTAAGGATTAAGGAAGAGTTTGTCAAGGTTGGTGGGGACGTACAGATTAATCATGAATTGAGATCCTTTAAACAGGTTACTCTACCAGATGATACCCAAGGAATAGAATTACTTTTCAACAACGGTAATACTGTTTATTGTCGGCGGCTGATTTTGGCAATGCCACGCCGTTCCCTAGAACTTCTCCAACAAACGGGCCCAGTACTAGACCCATCAAATGAAAAAGTTCATCAAATGATCCGCAGTGTTACCCCCAAACCCCTACTCAAAATTTTCCTCGCCTATCACTACCCATGGTGGCAAGCAGCCGGAGTCAACAAGGGTAAATCTAATACCGATCTGCCAGTTCGACAATGCTACTACTTTGGTACAGAAGGAGAGCAAGCTGGAGCTGACAAGAGCAATCGTAACTCCCTGATGATGGCTAGCTATGATGATGGTCGCTCTATCAATTTCTGGATCGGGATGCGAAGAGAAAAGGAGATGTTGGAGCAAAGGGATTACAGACTCTTCCAACCTGAAGCAGGTATTAGTGCCGCTTCCTCAGATGAGGGCTGGAGGAAGTATCAGGCTCCGGCTGCTATTGTTGAGGAACTTCAACGACAACTTCAGGAAATTCACGACTTGGAATATATTCCCCAACCCTACGACGCTGCCTATATGGACTGGGGTACTGATCCATACGGTGGCGGATACAATCTTTGGAAGATTCACGCCAAGAGCTGGGAAATCATACCAAAGATTATCCAACCTGTAGAGGATATACCAGTATACATCTGTGGAGAAGCCTACTCAGACTCCCAGGGCTGGGTGGAAGGGGCGTTGGAGACATCTGAAATAATGCTCCAGGAACATTTCAGCTTGGACAAACCTAACTGGTTAACCTCAGTACAGGACAAAAGTTGAAAAAGGTTATAGGAAAATAATACTCCCTACTCTAAATAGTCCAGTTATTATCTTCTCTTTCCATAATCTTAGAGTATCATCCAGAGTTAGCTGGTTAAGTTGAGAAATAATTGCTCTGGGGTGAGTTGTTCATATTTTTCAAATGGTTGATGAATCCAGGGATTATCTTTAAGGTAATCTGTATAGTAGTCTGGTGCGATCGCAGAAGCAGCTTTATACCAAATCACCGCCGTCTTAATTTCTGTAATCTCATCTCCATATCTCTTCTTCAGCCAAGCAATTGCTTCAGATAGACTTACTCCTGAATCAACTAAGTCATCTACTAATAAGACTTTTCCTGTTAAATTCGATTCTGTCATAGATAGGTGTTGCGAAAATACGATTTCGCCACGGGTTTTACCCCTATAGGAAGCAGAAGAGAGTATCGCTAGTGGTTGATCGAAGAGACGACAAAGAATATCTCCAACTCTCAATCCACCTTTTGCTAAACAGACAATGCGATCGCACCTCCACCCTGATTGATAAATTTTAATTGCTAATTGCTCTATCTTTTGGTGATATTCTGTCCAAGAGATGTATAAATCTGTCATGAATATGATTTTATAGGTTATTGTTAACAGGAGAATGGGGTAAGGAAAAGCAATGATGAAATCGGAAAAGCTTAATTTTACTACTAAACTAGCCTATGGTTCAGGAGATATGGGTCCTGCAATTACGGCTAATATTTTAGTCTTTTTCTTGCTCTATTTTTTTACTAATGTAGCTGGGTTACCTCCAGGTTTAGCAGGAAGTATTTTAGCTATTGGGAAGATTGGAGATGCAATTAATGATCCTATTGCTGGGATTTTAAGCGATCGCACTCGCACCAGATGGGGAAGGCGTATTCCTTGGATGTTATGGGGAACAATCCCTTTTGGAATATTCTTTTTCTTGCAATGGATTGTACCTGAATTTAATAGCGATCCTGATATTAATAAGTGGTATTTATTTGTCTATTACATACTCATTGCAACTTTATTTAATATAGCTTATACAGTAGTTAATTTACCCTATACAGCTCTAACTCCAGAGTTAACTCAAGACTATAACGAACGCACTAATATTAATAGTTTTCGCTTTAGTTTTTCTATTGGGGGAAGTATTTTATCCCTGATTCTAGCGTCATTTATTTTTAAAGCTTATCCTGATAATCCCTCACAACAGTATTTAGTATTAGGTTTAGTTAGTAGTTTACTATCTATTCTTGCTCTATTTTGGTGTACTTTTCGGATTCAAGAACGAGGTGCAGAACCAATTTTAAATCAGCAAGGAAAACGTATCATTGGATATATTTTAGTCGCAGTTGCTACCATTGCCATAATTTACGGTATTACCAATTTAGCTACAACTCTTTTATTGGGGATTTTGGGATGTTTACTCGGCTTACAGTTGCTAGGTTTTGGTATTACTTTAATCTTGGCAAAAACTGAACCCCATTTATGCGATCGCGATGCTATGGAACATCGTAATAGTGTTAGTACAGCCCCTACTACACCTATCTTAGAACAGTTAAAAATTGCTTTTAGTAATAAAGCTTTTCTCTATCTTATTGGTATTTATCTTTGCTCTTGGTTGGCAGTACAACTAACAGCATCGATCTTAATTTATTTTGTAGTTAGTTGGATGGGAATGGCGGAAGAGGCTTTTCCTACTGTTGCGATCGCAGTACAAGGAACAGCTTTAATTATGTTATTTTTATGGAAATTTGTCAGTGAAAAAATTGGCAAAAAAGCTGTTTATTATATGGGTACAGGAATCTGGATTATTGCCCAAGGTGGTTTAATTTTACTGCAACCAGGACAAACAACCGAATTATATTTATTGGCAATTTTAGCAGGGTTTGGGGTTTCTGTAGCTTATTTAGTTCCTTGGTCAATGATACCTGATGTAATTGAATTAGATGAACTCAATACAGGACAAAGAAGAGAAGGAATATTTTATAGTTTCATGGTTTTACTGCAAAAGTTTGGTTTAGCTTTAGCACTATTTTTAGTGGGCTTGGCTTTAGAATGGGCAGGATTTATTGAAAAAATACCAGGAGGAGAAATCCCTGTCCAACCTGATAGTGCATTACTTGCTATTAGAATTTCAGTTGCACCTTTGCCGATGGTAGCTTTAATTATCGGTTTAGTTTTGGCTTATTTTTATCCTATTACTAAAGAATTCCATGAAGAGATTAGATTAAAATTAGCAGAAAGGAAAAACACTAATCAGTAATCAGTAATCAGTAATCAGTAATCAGTTATTGCAAAAAAATTTGCGTTTTACTTTAAAAAGCGATCGCAAAATGCAGTAATTGTCTGTATAGGTTGGCATTAAAAGATTTTTAGAAAAAAGTTGAATTTCTCTCATCATGACAGTAAAAGCTAAAATAATCGCAATCAATCAATTACTTTCAGATATTTATCAGCAACAAATGCGATTGAGTTACTTGTTAGGTGATCGCCGTTTTTTACCTAATGTGTTATTTTGCTCTCTAGCTGTTTTGGATGAAAATGTGGGATGAGTAGGCTGAAATCAGGTTTAATTTTCATAATTTTTGTTTTTTTATGCTTGAATATTTCCCGTCCATTGATGCAGAAATCAGTTGCTTATTCCCCAAGTAGAGGAATAACTGATATAGTCGGAATAAAGGTGGGACATCATACTTTAAAGGAGCGACCTACTGGCTGTACAGTAATCTTGGTGGAAAAAGGTGCCGTTGGAGGTGTAGATGTTCGTGGTTTTGCACCAGGCACGCGGGAAACTGATTTGCTCGATCCAGTCAATAGAGTTCAAGAAATACAAGCCATCTCTTTGGCTGATGGAAGTGCTTTTGGATTAGATGTTGCTTCAGGCGTTGTTCGGTATTTAGAGGAAAGAGATAAAGGATTTCCTGTTGGTTTATTGAGGATACCCATAGTTCCTGCTGCTGTTTTATTCGATCTCCAAGTTGGTAATCGACCAAAAATTAGACCCAACAGCAACTGCGGTTATCAGGCAGCTCTGGCTGCTACATCAGGGCGAGTTCCAGAAGGCAACGTAGGGGCGGGAGCGGGAGCAACTGTGGGAAAATTGCTCGGCAACGAACGAGCGATGAAGTCAGGAGTTGGTACATATTCTGTAACTCTTCCCAACGGTATAAAAGTGGCAGCTATTGTGGTAGTTAATGCAGCAGGAAGTGTGGTCGATCCCAAAACTGGGAATGTTCTTGCAGGTATAAGGACTCAGAATGGAAAAGAACTTCTAGACATAAAGGAGGTTTTACAACAAGTGGGATCGTCTACTGTTCCTTTTGGACAAAACACAACTATCGGTGTTGTTGCCACTAATGCTTCTCTGAATCAGGCTCAAGTTACTCAAGTAGCTCGGATGGCTCACAGTGGCTTGGCTCGCTCTATAGTACCTGCTCACACACCTATTGACGGTGATACTTTGTTTTCTGTAGCTACAGGGGAGTTAGATTCTTCAGGTGATGTGCTTGAAATTGGGTCTTTAGCGGCTGAAGTGACATCCCAGGCTATAATTCGTGCAGTGACTTATGCTGAAGGAATTCCCTCTTACCCAGGGGTTCGTGATTTGACGCAAAGGTAAAAGAAGTGGGCATGGTTCAACCATAAAGTTCCAAACACTCCGATGTCTAGAATGTTCGAGTTGAGAGATATTCTTGTTAGTGATTCCTAGGTAAGTAAATAATTTGTTATATCTGAACTTCCCCTTTGACAAAACGTTATAACTTATGCTGTATAAGGGATAAGCCGAATTCACTCCCCCCTGTTACTGGGTACAAAATAGAGAAATATTTAACAAATCTAATACCTTTTGTTGCAGTGCGGTTGGTCGAGT
>JASJEK010000432.1 GCA_030064915.1 Xenococcaceae cyanobacterium MO_234.B1 | reverse complement strand
GGGCAAAATAGATTTATGGGTAAATGGTATATTTCCTGAGCATCAATTTTTTTTAGAGGATGAAACTATAGGGCAAAACTTGCAGGTTGTTGGCAGTTTGATCAAAAATTATGATGACAAAAGAAAGGAGTGTAAGGAGGTATCATGTGACAACAATTTGCTTAATAATGAGCTTAAGGCAGTCGCTAATAAAGAATTTTTAATAAATAATCCTCAAATTAAAAAACTCCTAGAAATCATTAAAATACCTCTAGAAGATATTAATACTTACAATACCCTATTGGAAGAAAACTCTAATCAACAGCTTCTACAACAGTATGCGCAAGAATGGATTATCAACAATCAAGGAAGAGTCAAATTGTGGTTAGCTATTGCTAGAGATGAAGCAATAGTGGCTCAAGCCGAAAAACAAATAACAACGTCTGCTGATGCAGCAGTCAGGGAAGAAAAATCCCAACCAAGCAACCAAAACCCTAAACAAGCTCTTCCTGTAAGTGAGATATCACCACCAGCGTTTCCCAATATGAGGGTAGCTACGAAACGATTTGAGCCTTTTGTTAATTATGAATATGATCAATTCACAGGTTTTAGCATTGATTTGTGGGCAGCGATCGCTAGAGAGTTGAATATTGACTACGAACTGTATGGCATTGATACAGTAGATAAACTTTTAGCCCAGGTTAAAACCCAAAAAGCGGATCTTGCGATCGCAGGAATTTCGATTACCGCCGAAAGGGAACGGGAACTAGATTTTTCCCATCCTTACTATCAATCAGGATTACAGATTTTAGTTCCTGAAAGGAAAACTTCTCTCTCTCAAACTATGTTGGAGAGGATTCTTTCTGCCTTAACTCACCCTCAACTGTACTGGGGTATGGGCATTTTTCTCTTAGTTTTATTGGTTGCAGCCCATATTATTTGGTTGACTGAACACCAACATAACCCAGAATTTCCCAAGAGTTACCCCCAAGGTATTTGGGAATCTTTATGGTGGGCTGCTGTTACAGTTACTACTGTTGGCTATGGTGATAAAACTCCCAAAAAACTTCCAGGTAGGATATTTGGTTTATTTTGGATGTTTGCAAGTTATTTTATTTTTGCTTATTTTACAGCTACCATAACTACCAGTTTCACCATCGATGAATTAAACACTAATATTCAGGGTATTCAAGATTTAAGAGGACAAAAAGTAAAAGTAGCCACTGTTATTGGTACTACAGCGGAGGAATATCTAAACAGCGAACATATAGATCATATTGGCTACAAAACCAAGGAAGAAGCTTATTTGGCTCTCAAAGATAGAGAGATAGACGCAGTGGTTTATGATGAACCAGCCCTACACTACTATGCTTCTCACGAAGGAAAGGGAAAAGTCAAAATTATCGGTAAATTATTTGACCCTCAAGACTATGGCATTGCTTTACCTCTAAATAGTCCTTATCGTCAAGATATCAATGTAGCGTTACTGAAATTGAAGGAAGACGGTACTTATCAAGAAATTAATAACAAGTGGTTTGGTTCGGAACAGTAAATAGAAAAACAAAGCAAATAACAAATAAACTTAAAGATGCTGAAAAAACTTATTTTTGTAACCTCCTTATGTTTAACTATTAGCAGTTGTGGGATGGAATCTCCAAAACTCACTATTTCCAGTGGTAGTAATGGTAGTGGTTATCAAAAAATTAGCCAACAAATTATTGATTCTGCCCAAGAAGTCGGGGATATCAACTTACAAGATGAGTTTCAGTCTCAAGGTTCACTTCAAAATCTGGAAAGACTGCTAAACAAAGAAACGGACTTCGCTTTGTTGCAATTGGATGTAGCCAGCGAAGCCATGAAGGAAGGAAAAGTAGAAGCAGTAGCAGTATTAGGGAAAGAGTATATTCATTTCATCACCCGTAATGATTATCCGATCAATGATTCTCTCATCAATGGGATCACTAAGTTGCAACAGGAAAAAATAGCTGTGGGGGCTCCTGGTAGCGGTATTTATTTCACTTCCAGTAGAATTTTAAATGCGTTTAATCTCAATGGAATTAATCCCGATATAGTAGAAGTTCAATTGGGAACAAATGAGGCTTTTTCCCAGTTGCGTAAGGGAGAAGTAGAGGTTTTAGTTTATGTGGGACCCCTAGGAGCTAGTCCAAAAGTCACGCAAGAACTATTAAAAGATAGTAATCTCAAGTTAATCGGACTTCGACCCAGTATTCAAAACTATTTAACTCTTAATTTCCCTGAATCTTACCAAAAGGCTATTATTCCCGAAGGTAGCTATCGTATTTTACCTGCTGAACCCAGTCAAAACTTACCTACTGTCTCTACGGCAACAGCCCTTGTAACTCGTCCTGATGTAGAACGTAAAACTGTTGCTTTACTTACTTGGTCAATTATCTCTACTGCGCGGAAGTATGGTCAATTTTATCCCGAATTAACTCGCGCCGAAGACCCGCGATCGCTGCTTCATAAAGGTTTGGTTCACATTCACCCAGGAGCTATGCAGGCTATGACTTATGGCGATCCGCGAGCAGCTTGGCTCAGATATTTACGCAATAATACGCCCTTACAAGCAGCTTTGATCATGCTACTAAGCAGTAGTACTATCGGTTTCTTAATCCGTTGGTGGCGTAAAAGACGCTCTTCAGAAATTATTAAAAATAGTCGTCAAAGTATTGCCGAGTTGCGAGCTTTAGTAGAAGATAATCCCCAACAGGCTTTAGAAAATGTCGAACAACTACGACAACAACACCGCCTGATGGTAGTTGATGGGGCATTGAGTCAGGAAGCTTATGAACAAATCGAAAGAATGACGGGGATTCTCAGCGATCGCTGTCGTACCTGGCAAAAAAGAAAAGAACGCAAATTTGCCCTCAATACCCTGAAATTGGTAGGAGATTGGCAAAATGAGCTACAAAAAGACCCGAGCTCTGCTTTAGATAGAATTTATCAGGTAGAAAAAGAATTGAAAACAATGCTGTTAACCAATGAAATAGATATTGAAACCTATGCCCTGATCAAACAGCTAATTCTAACTTTGATTATGTGTTTTGTTCCCCAAGGAATTCTTTTGGAGGAAATGACAGAACAGCAAGAGCAAGTAGCAAGTAGTAATTAATCATTTATCATTTATCATTGGCTTGGAAGTAGGCTTGAATCCAGAGAAATGTTCGCGAGTTCGCGAGTTCAATGAAAGGTCACTCCGAACTCAAGGGGCTGTCCGATGATGTCTCCTCATCGGTTTATACGCGGAGTCGAATTCCGAATTCCGTACGCGTATAGCAATACGTCAGAAGGTTAGGACATAGGATTTAAAGTAGGGGCTTTTCGCGAAAAGCCCTTACAGAATTTGATTTGTCCTAACCTAAATTTGTAGGGCTATAGCGACTCCCGAAGGGCACTCCACGCCTCACGTTTTATAAGATTTTTCTCATGAAAGCTTCATCGAAACTCCATCAAAAGTTATTTTAATTAGATTAAGTAGCCATTTAAATCATTTAAGCTAGCTTAATCGCGACCACGAAGAACGAGTGAACTTATCTCGCTCCGCGAGAAGCGCGAAGCTGACCATGACTGCCTGGTCAGGCTCATTTTTGCGCTGCCCGCGCTGCCCTTCGGCAGGTCTCTTCGAGATCGCTTTTCTCCCTCTTTCCAGAGCAAAAGCTACCTAATCAGGCAATCACGTTATTAATGTAAGTAGTTGAAAATGATGGTTGAACAACCTCAAGCCGTTGAAAATAATACCGCTAAAGATAAAGAGCGTGAAGATAGGCAGAAAAACAGAACTAAAGCAACTTTTAGTCTTTTAGCTCATTTTGTCAAAGTCTACAATAACACTGAAACTTATTTGAAACGTGGTTTGACTTTGTTCGGACTAGGAAGTATTATCGCTGGAGCTTCTTTTAGCGTTGGTCAGCGTTTACCTAATAATGAAGTTACACTTCCCCAAAACTCCTCTGATACTCCGAGTTCTAATATTTCTTCTACTTCTACCCCTCAACCATCTGTTAACCCAACTCCTCAACCTAACTATCCTCAGCCTCAAATTATTTATGTTACACCACCACCAATTCAATCGATAACAGTTCCTAATCCTGAACCAACTAAAACTTCAACTTTAGTTGAGATCAAACCCAAACCTGTAGTTACCTCTTCTTCCTCTACTCCTAAGACTATTCCTACTAAGCCACAACCTGAGCCTGTAGTTACCTCTTCTTCCTCTACTCCTAAGACTATTCCTACTAAGCCACAACCTGAGCCTGTAGTTACCTCTCCTCCCTCTACTCCTAAAACTATTCCTACTAAGCCACAACCTGAACCTGTGGTTACGGCTCCTCCCTCTACTCCTACTAAGCCACAACCTGAACCTGTAGTTACGACTCCTCCCTCTACTCCTACTAATCCACAGCCCGAACCTGTGGTTACTCTTCCTCCAATCAATTCCCTTCCGATTCCTGAAGAACTAGCTCAAGTGAAACAAAAAGTAGATTCATTTCAACAAATTTTAGGTACGATCTCTTCGAGCCTCGGCAAGGCTGAGAGTGCAGACATCCAACAAGATCTCGACCCAATATTAGGAGAAGAGGACGATTAATCAAAAATATCGGTAAAATCTAAACTAAATCTAGACTAGAGCCCTAAGAGCAACTTAGCAATATTGAGATAAATTAAAATTCCTAAAATATCTACTACAGTAGTTATGAAAGGTGCTGACATCAAAGCTGGATCTAAACCTAGAGAGTGAAATAGAAAAGGGAGGGCTGCACCACTAGTGGCTGCAATTAGGGTAATACTAAGTAAACTTAGACCAACAGTCAAGCCAATTTCTCCTTGCCCTAAAAACAGAAAAATAGCAACCACCACCAAAATTCCTAACAATATTCCCAACATTCCGCCAGTCATTAACTCTCGCCAAATCACCAAAATCGGGTTTTTACCTCTTAGTTCATCAGTACTTAAGCCCCGAATCACCACTGTCGAAGATTGCGCCCCCACATTCCCTCCAGCATCAATTAATAAAGGAGTAAAAAAAGCCAAAGCTACAACTTCGTCTAAGACTTGTTCATATCTACTCAGAATAATTACAGTGATCGAGTTAGTAACTAGTAAAATTAATAGCCAAGGAGTTCGCTTTCTCGCAGCGGCCAATAAATTGTTGTCAAAGTAGCTATCACGCTCCGCTGGCACTGCTCCCATAGTATAAATATCTTCGGTCGCTTCTGATTGCAAAATGTCAATTACATCATCCACAGTTACCACTCCTAGTAAATTCTCCTCTCGATCGACAATTGGTAGTGCTAGTAAATCATAGCGTTGAATCAACCGTGCCACTTCCTCCTGGTCGGTGTCAGTATAAGCATAAACTACATCCCGAGTCATAATTTCCCCTAGGGTTTGTTCCGGATGAGCAATAATTAAATCCTTAAGAGAAGTAATCCCAATCAGTTTTTTGCTACTATCCACTACATAAATGTAATAACTAACTTCTACCGAGCTAGCTAAACTGCGAATTCGCTCCCCCGCCTCAGTAGCGGTTAAGTGTTCCTTCAAGGCAATGTACTCAGGAGTCATGAGCCTTCCTGCCGTATCAGCTTGATAACCTAAAAGCAGAGAAGTAGCTTGACGTTCTTCTG
>JASJEK010000431.1 GCA_030064915.1 Xenococcaceae cyanobacterium MO_234.B1 | reverse complement strand
CCTAGTCGGTGAGCAATAATAAAAACAGTGCGATTTTTCATAATACGCATCATTGCTTCTTGTACTAAGGCTTCTGATTCTGAGTCTAAAGCGGAAGTTGCTTCATCTAAAATTAGGATACGAGGATTGGATAAAATAGCACGAGCGATCGCGATTCTTTGTCTTTGTCCCCCAGATAAGTTTACGCCTCTTTCTCCTACATAAGTATAGTATCCTTGAGATAATTCAGTGATGAATTGATGGGCGTTAGCAATTTTAGCTGCGGTTTCTATTTCTTCTAGCTCAAACTCGGTTTTGCCGAAAGCAATATTATCGGCAATTGTGCCAGAAAATAATACTGTTTCTTGAGGAACTATTCCGATTTGTTGGCGCAAACTCTTTAGAGTAACCTTACTAATATCGATTCCATCTAAATGAATATTACCGCCATCGCAATTATAAAACCTGGAAAGCAAATTTACTAAACTCGATTTTCCTGCTCCAGACATTCCCACAAGAGCAATAGTCTCTCCAGGGTATGCTATTAAACTAATATTCTTCAGTACTAATTGCTCAGAATTATAACTAAAACTAACCATTTTGTATTCTACTTTACCTGTAATTTCAGGCAAGGCAATAGCATTTTGCTGTTCAATTATTTGTGGTTCAATAGCCAATAATTCAAAAATACGATCAACAGAAGCCTCTCCTTGTTTAAACTGGTTATAGTTATTAGTAGTAAGAGAAATAGGATCGATTAATAAAGCTACTGCTGCAACATAACTAACAAATTCACTTCCTGTTAAATTATCTTGAGAAATTTGCCACGCTCCCAATAAAAAAAGAAAAACCACACTCATAGCTTCCAAAAAACCCACCACCAAAATTTGGAAGGCTTTGAGTTTTTCGGCGAGATATTTGGCTTGCTTATTTTGTTCTGCTTCTATTGTAAAACGCTGCAAAGTATAGTCTTCTGCTGCAAACGCTTGAACCAATCTGATTCCGCTAAATACTTCTGTTAATAGGGCAGATAAATTAGAAATACGATTTTGACTACGATGGGAAAACTTAAGTAATTTCTCACCAAAAGTACCGATGATAACTGCCATCAAAGGTGCAATAATGAGAGTTGCAGAAGTTAGTTGCCAATTGAGATAAAACATATATCCCAATACAACAACAAACTGCAAAATACAGGGAACAAATTGATGAAAAAAATTATTAACTACTTCCCCAATGCGATCGACATCTTCTGTCAGACGATAGGATAAGTCTCCAGTTTTGGCAGCTTCAAAGTAATTTAAACTAAGTTTTTGGAGATGGCTATAAACGACTTTTCTTAACTCTAAAGCAACATTTAATGCTGCTTTTGCCATCAAAGAATCTTGTCCATACTGTACCGCCCCTCGGAGTAAAAAAATTACGGCTGTTGCGATCGCTAATTGAGCTATACTTTGAACATTACCCTCTCCGATATAATTAGCCATGCGTCCTGCAAGCCATGCTAGGATTGGCCAAAATACGGTAAAAGCAAGAGTACACCCTAAAGCACATAAAATAGTGGAAATTTGAGGGCGAAGATAAGGAAGAAGGAACCAGTAGCTAGAACGAGGTTTCAAATTGTTAATTGTTGATTGTTAATTGTTCATAGCTAAATGATAAATGTTTAATGATCAATGTTTAATGATCAATGATAAATGTTTAATTCATTTCTGTATGATTATGCCAAGTATGCCAGCAGCGATTAATTGGTGATGCTTGTTGCCACAAGTCATTACTGCTGTAATGCTCGGAACTTTTGTAGCTTTTATAATAGAGTAAGTCTAAAATTAAAGGTAAGTTTATTGTATAAGGCATATCTGAGCGCAGATTAAATTTGAGGACGATACCTTTAGCAAGCAAAGATATTTCCCAAGTTGTAAAAGAAAATGAGGTTTCCTCTACTGGATATAACTCTCCACAATCATATATATATAGTTGCATAATCAACTCAAGTTTATGATTAAGTTATTGGGTGATATAGCTCACAACCATTATTCATTGGGTTCAGGTTTGTCTAAAACCAATTCATACTTCTATTATACTCGTTTATGTAATTTTTCGTATTAAGTTCTACTACGAACCTCCGTATTATAGCGGAGCATTTCTGTACTATCTTCTCCATACACGCCAGTAATTTGCTGGCGACAACAATCAATAGCGAATTGATTAAAATCTTCTGGCTCTACCTGGTACATTTCCTGAAAAATATCAGGCTTAACCCGACAAAAACGAGGACGTTGCTCATAAATTAGACATTTTCTCGTTTTATGGTCAAAATTGATACACCATCCTCCTTCTCCCACCATACTTAGATAGAGTTCCATCTCCTCGGAAGATAAATATTCTGCCAAGTCAGGGCGATCGCTTGGCTCAAGATTACAGCAAGCACCGCAACCAGTTACACAACGCCAAGTTTCAGAATTAATTTTCGGTTTCATTTTTAAAGATACGTTTAATGTGAATTGAACAGAATTTTGATCGAGCTATTAGCTGTTATATTCATTCAGGTAATTTTTACCATAGACTAAATACAGTCAAGGATAGAGACTTAATTCTAGTAGATGAAAATCGTTTTTTTTGGTACACCGCAATTTGCAGTTCCTACTTTACAGTTCCTGATTGAGCATTCGGATTTTGAAGTTGTTGCTGTAGTTACCCAACCAGATAAGAGAAGAGGAAGAGGTGGTAAAACCATTCCTTCTCCAGTGAAAAAAATAGCTGTAGAACATAATATTCCTGTGTGGCAACCCAAAAGAGTCAAAAAGAGTCCAGAAACTTTAAATTCTCTTCGCGAGACTCAAGCTGACGCTTTTGTGGTGGTAGCTTACGGACAAATCCTTTCTGCTGAAATTCTCCAGATGCCTAAATTAGGTTGTATTAATGTTCACGGCTCAATCTTACCCCAGTATCGCGGTGCAGCACCTATTCAATGGAGTATCTATAATGGCGATCGCCAAACTGGAATTACGACGATGTTGATGGATGAAGGGTTAGATACAGGGGATATGTTGCTAAAAGCTTATACAGAGATTGATTTACTTGATAATGCGGTAGACATTGCCATTAAACTAGCTAATCAAGGAGCAAACTTACTCATAGAAACTTTACAGAAACTAGAAACAGGAGATATTGCGCCTATCCCCCAAGAAGACTCTGAAGCGACTTATGCTCGTTTGATTGATAAATCTGACTATATTATAGATTGGCACAGAAACGCGATCGCAATTCATAATCAAATTCGGGGTTTTTATCCCAACTGTTACACTACATTTCGAGGACAACAACTCAAAATAAAAGCGACTATTCCTCTGGTGCAGGAACTATTATCAGCAAGAGTCAATCAGGAAAGACAACCCTCAATAACAGAAACCCAGTGGCAAGAGTTATTGACTACTACAGGAGAGCCAGGAGAAATAACTTACATTATTAAGAATCTAGGTGCAGTTGTCCAAACAGGAGAAGATAAGTTACTACTTACAGAAGTGCAACTTGCTGGTAAACGTTCTCAGTCGGGATGGGATTTTGTTAATGGAATGCGAATTGATGTGGGAGAAAAACTAGAATCTTTGCTCAATAGCGACTCTTAATTTTCGTTTGACTGCGTAAGTCCTAGTAGTTCACAAAAGTTACTCAGACAGAGTAACACTTTACCTACCAGAATTTTAAAATGGGGGAAATATCACAATTTCTTTATTCAACCTAAGCTATGACTGCTCAAATACAAATAAATAACAGTCAAGAAACCCTTTATAACCAAGATTATTATCAATGGCTCACTCACACCGCTAAATTATTAAAGGAAAAAGAATTTACTAAATTAGATCTAGAAAATTTAATTGAGGAAATAGAAAGCTTGGGAAAAAGTGAAAAAAGAGCCATCAAGAGTAACTTAATCATAGTTATACTTCATTTACTCCAATGGCGATACCAACCCGAAAAGCATTCTAATAGCTGGAAAGCTAGCATCAGAGAACATCGACGCAGAATACAAGAGTTACTTACTGATAGTCCTAGTCTGAAAAATTATCTACCAGAAATATTAGCTACTTGTTATTTAGCTGCAAAAAAACAAGCTAGTGATGAAACAGGATTATCTATAATTGCTTTTCCTGAAGAATGCCCCTTTTCTCTAGCTGAATGTCTTGATGAAGATTTTTTAGCTTAATTTAAATTATTGGTTTATCTGTTTTAACTTGTTCCATCCTCCGCTTAAAACTTTTCGCAAGACATTTTTTTCTTGTTGTGGTGGAGTAATAGGGGGGTCGGCTGGAGGATTAGGCTCTCCTAAATAACGATAATATTTCCAAATATCCCAGTAAGGACAACCTGGTTGAATTTTAATTCCTGCCCAATGTAAATACTGTAGTGGCTGCCCGATATTAGGGTCAATTAAAATATATTCCTGTTGTTGAAAATGCTTACTTCCCGCCCAGCTACCTGGAGCTTTTTTTTCTCTGCGTACTAAATTAAAACGACGGGGAACTCGCTTGAGGAGCATATAGTTAATAATGGGCTGGTCGGAGGTTTTCTGGGAAAAATCGAAATATTCTGGATGGGCAGCACATTCAGCAAAAGTATTGTATAAATCTTGTTCGGTAATTAAGTTTTTTTTAGAAGCCCAAAAACCACCATTGAAAATATCTAATAATTCTGTTGCGGTAAAAACTCCTTGTTCGATAACCTGAGAAGTAAAAACATTTTTAATTCCACCTAAGTGTTGATAGTCACAGCAGAGAAAATCATAATCTTTGAGATAATTAAGATTATCGATAATTTTTTCAAAAACAACTATATCTGTATCGATATACAGAAACTCATCGAACTCACCAAACCAACAAGCTTGCTTG
Organism: Xenococcaceae cyanobacterium MO_234.B1; assembly: GCA_030064915.1. Classification (GTDB taxonomy): domain Bacteria; phylum Cyanobacteriota; class Cyanobacteriia; order Cyanobacteriales; family Xenococcaceae; genus JASJCP01. The sequence continues at coordinate 702 of JASJEK010000431.1, read as the reverse complement.
CGAAATTGATTGGGACGGGCAAAAAAACCTGAACCAAAAATATCATAAAGTTTTCGAGATAGTCGGTTAATAAAATCCAAATCGGGAAATAGTTTTACATCATAAGAATTTACTAAGATTTGAGCAAGCGCCTGATAATTATCATCATAGGGAATCAAGACGATTGGCGTAGCAGGATCGTGCAATCTAATACTATTAAGCAATGCGATCGCCTGTTCGATTACTTTATCATTAGCAGTGATATAAATACCACGTTTTTGGTTCATTATTAATTATTAGTTATTAGTAATAGGAAATCCTAACTTACGAGTTAGTTTCTGCAATAAATTGGGTTTGGGATTATAGGCTTTGGGTTTAGTGGTAAATTTGGGTAATTTTTCTGGTTCATGAAGATAGCGATAGTATAAGAATAAATCTCGATAGGGAAAAGTAATATTTTCTCCTTGTGATATCTTTTTAAATAACTGAGAAGATAACCCTATATAGTGGATATAAGTTAAACGATTGTTTTTATCGTATAGAATGTGGTCTTTTTCTTGAAAATGAGTTGAGGTAACACAGCATCCAGTGCGACTCTCTTTAGGTAGATTTAAAGCCAGATTATAAATTGAACAGCCAGAACGCATCATCAGATAATTAATAATAGTTTGGTCTGGTGCCATAGGATAGAGAATTTCTGCCTCTCCTTGTTTTAAATAGTCT
>JASJEK010000430.1 GCA_030064915.1 Xenococcaceae cyanobacterium MO_234.B1 | reverse complement strand
GGCCCAGCTTCGATCGCTTTTACTGATGGCACAATGGTCGGGGCAGTCTTGGATCGCAATGGGTTACGCCCTTCTCGTTATTATGTGACCAAAGATGATCTGGTAATTATGGCCTCAGAAGCAGGAGTGTTGCCAGTTGCCCCAGAACAGGTAGCCTTGAAGGGACGTTTAGAGCCGGGGCGAATGTTCCTGGTCAATATGGAAGAGGGACGGATTATTGCTGACGAGGAGATTAAACAAGCAATTGTTACTGAATATCCTTATCGGGAGTGGTTGAAAGAGAATTTGGTAGATTTGGCATCTTTACCAGAACCAAATTTATCCAATAATTCGTCACCTGTTTCTCAAGCTGAGTTAATTACAATTCTTCAAAAACAGATGACCTTTGGTTATACCTTTGAAGAACTGCGGATGTTAATCAAACCAATGGCTCTCAATGGAGTCGAGGCAATTGGTTCGATGGGTGCGGATACACCCTTAGCAGTACTTTCAGATCGTCCCAAGCTACTTTATGATTATTTTCAACAACTGTTTGCTCAAGTAACTAATCCTCCCATCGATTCCATTAGGGAAGAAATTGTCACTTCACCAGTAACTACTATCGGTGCTGAACGCAACTTACTTAATCCCCAACCAGAAAGTTGTCATCTGATTAAGTTAAAAACTCCTGTAATTACTAATACAGAATTAGCAAAGCTCAAGCATTTAGACGGGGAAGATTTTCAGTCCATTACCCTACCGATTTTATTTAACCCTAAAGAGGGTGTGCAGGGTTTAGAAGCAGCAATTGATCGCATTTGTACTCAGACAGATAAAGCGATCGCAGATGGGACAAGTATTATTATTTTAAGCGATCGCGATCTCGATCAAAATCAAGTTCCGATTCCAGCTTTGCTAGCAGTGTCAGGTTTACATCACCACCTAATTCGTCAAGGCACTCGTACCAGAGTTGGCATTGTTCTAGAATCCGGCGAACCTAGGGAAGTCCATCACTTTGCTGTCTTGCTTGGTTATGGTTGCGGGGCGATTAATCCCTATCTCGCTTTTGCCACCCTTGATGAGATGATTAGTCAGGGGATACTGGTTGATGTGGATTATCAGACTGCTTGCAAGAACTACATCAAAGCTGTTACCAAAGGAACTATCAAAATTGCCTCCAAGATTGGGATTTCCACCCTACAAAGCTATCGGGGAGCGCAAATTTTTGAGGCGATTGGACTAAACCACTCAGTAATCGACCGCTATTTTACCTGGACAGCCTCTAGAATTGAAGGGGCAGATCTAGAGGCGATCGCCAAAGAAACTATTTTACGTCACAGCCATGCTTTTCCCGATCGGGATGTCAACTCCCATACTCTCGATGTCGGTGGTGAATATCAATGGCGTAAAGATGGAGAAGCCCATCTGTTTAGTCCCCAGACCATTCATACCCTGCAACAAGCAGTCAGAACCGGAGATTATGAACTTTTCAAGCAATATGCCAAACTAGTTAACGAGCAGAATAAGCAACGCTTTACCCTCAGAGGATTGCTGGAATATAAAGACCGCGAACCGATTCCCCTAGATGAAGTAGAGCCAATTGAAGCGATTATGAAGCGGTTTAAGACAGGGGCAATGAGTTACGGCTCAATTTCTAAAGAAGCCCATGAGTCTCTCGCGATTGCGATGAATCGCATTGGCGGTAGATCTAATACCGGGGAAGGAGGGGAAGATCCAGAACGGTACACCTGGACAAACGAACAGGGTGACTCGAAAAACAGTGCTATTAAACAAGTGGCATCAGGGCGTTTTGGTGTTACCAGTTTGTATTTATCCCAAGCTAAAGAACTCCAGATCAAAATGGCACAGGGGGCAAAACCAGGGGAAGGGGGGCAACTTCCTGGTCGCAAAGTCTATCCCTGGATTGCTAAAGTCCGCCATTCTACCCCAGGAGTAGGTTTGATTTCTCCCCCACCCCACCACGATATTTACTCCATTGAAGATTTAGCGGAGTTGATCCATGACTTAAAAAATGCCAATCGGGAGGCTCGGGTTAGCGTTAAATTAGTCTCGGAAGTAGGGGTAGGTACGATCGCTGCTGGGGTAGCTAAAGCCCATGCCGATGTAGTGTTGATCTCTGGTTTTGACGGTGGCACAGGAGCATCTCCCCAAACCTCCATTAAACACGCCGGACTACCTTGGGAACTGGGTTTAGCCGAAACCCATCAAACCTTGGTCTTAAATAACCTCCGCAGTCGCATTGCAGTAGAAACCGACGGGCAAATGAAAACTGGTCGGGATGTAGCGATCGCTACTTTACTGGGTGCTGAGGAATTTGGTTTTTCGACGGCTCCCCTAGTTACTCTCGGCTGTATCATGATGCGCGTCTGCCACATGAACACCTGTCCGGCAGGAATTGCCACTCAAAACCCATTGTTACGTAAAAACTTCATCGGCAATCCTGATTACACCGTCAACTTTATGAAGTTTATTGCCCAAGAAGTCCGAGAAATTATGGCAAGTTTGGGCTTCCGTACCCTCAATGAAATGGTTGGGCGTACCGATGTCCTCGAAGCCAAGAAAGCTGTCGATCATTGGAAGGCTAAAGGCATCGATCTCTCAAAAATCCTTTACCAGCCTGAAGTAGCACCAGAAGTAGGTCGCTATTGCCAGATTCCCCAGGATCACGGCTTGGATAAATCCTTAGATATGACTGTGTTACTCGATCTCTGTAAACCAGCGATCGAGAAAGGAGAAAAGGTCAAAGCTACCCTACCGATTAAAAATACGAATCGGGTAGTGGGGACAATTTTAGGCAATGAAATCACCAAACGTCATTGGTCAGGCTTACCAGAAGATACGGTACATCTCCATTTTCAAGGCAGTGCGGGACAAAGTTTTGGTGCCTTTGTACCTAAGGGCGTAACTTTAGAACTAGAAGGGGATGCCAACGATTATCTCGGCAAAGGCTTGAGTGGGGGCAAAATAATTGTCTATCCGCCTGAAGGTTCTACCTTTGTGCCAGAGGAAAATATTATTATTGGCAATGTCGCCTTTTATGGGGCAACTGGTGGTGAGGCTTATATTTATGGTGTAGCTGGAGAACGATTCTGCGTTCGTAACTCTGGGGTTAACGCCGTAGTAGAAGCCGTCGGCGATCATGGTTGTGAATATATGACTGGTGGTAAAGTTGTCATCCTCGGGTCAACAGGACGTAACTTTGCTGCGGGAATGAGTGGCGGAGTTGCCTACATTCTCGATGAGCAGGGGGATTTTGCGACTCGTTGTAACACCCAAATGGCGGACATCGAACCTCTAGATGAAGAAGACCGAGAAACTATCTACCAAATGATTCAAAAACACGCGGGTTACACCAACAGTCAGAAAGCAGCTAAAGTGCTAGCTAACTGGCAAGGGACGGCAGCAAAATTTGTCAAAGTGATGCCCAGAGACTACAAGCGCGTCCTGCAAGCCATTAAAAACGCGATCGCAGAAGGATTAAGCGGTGACGATGCCCTAACTGCTGCCTTTGAAGCAAACGCCCGCGATGCTGCCCGTATTAGTGGTAGCTAGTAGGGGCAATTCGCGAATTGCCCTTACTAATCATCTTTTTTCTGAACAGACATATATATGTATATATAGACGACACAACTATGGGAAAACCAACAGGCTTTATCGAATATCTACGGGAAGAACCCTCGGAATTATCAGCCCTTGAGCGCATTCGTAACTGGGATGAATTCCATCTGCCCATGCCAGAGGAAAAACTTCGCACCCAAGCTGCTAGATGCATGGATTGCGGTACACCCTTTTGTCATACTGGTATCACAATTAATAGGATGGCGAGTGGTTGCCCGATTAATAACCTCATTCCCGAGTGGAACGACTTAATTTATCGGGGACTGTGGCGCGAAGCCCTAGAACGCTTGCATAAGACCAATAATTTTCCAGAGTTTACCGGTCGCGTCTGTCCTGCACCCTGCGAAGGTTCTTGCGTTCTGGGGATTCACAATCCTCCAGTAACCATTAAAAATATTGAATATTCAATTATTGAAAAAGGTTGGGAGGAAGGTTGGGTTAAACCTGAACCTCCACAAAAACGCACAGGCAAAAAAGTTGCTGTCGTCGGTTCTGGTCCAGCGGGACTCTGTGCTGCTGCCCAACTTAATAAAGCAGGTCATTGGGTGACAGTATTTGAACGGGCAGATCGACCAGGGGGACTGCTGATGTATGGCATTCCCAATATGAAACTGGACAAAAAAGAAATTGTTCTGCGTAGAATCGAACTTTTAGAGCAAGAAGGGGTCAAATTTATCTGTAATACCGAAATTGGTAAGGATTTACCCGCCGAGCAGTTACTTAAGGAATATGATTCAGTAATACTTTGTACTGGTGCCACCAAGCCAAGAGATCTACCCATCGAAGGTCGTTCCTTAAAGGGTATCCATTTTGCCATGGAATTCCTCACCGAAAATACCCAAGCACTTCTCAATCAAAGAGATCCTAGAATCTCTGCGCAAGGTAAAGATGTGGTAATTATTGGTGGTGGTGACACGGGAACTGACTGCGTGGGTACATCGGTGCGTCACGGTTGTCGCAGTCTGGAACAACTGGAAATCATGCCCCAACCCCCCCTAGAACGCGCTCCTAATAATCCTTGGCCAGAATGGCCGAAAGTTTATCGTCTTGACTACGGACAGGAAGAAGCTGCTGCTCAATTTGGTAGCGATCCTAGGGGCTATCTTACTACCGCAACCAAGTTTGAGGGGGACGAACAAGAACAAGTTAAAGCGGTTCATACGATACAAATCCAATGGGAAAGAGATAGCAATGGTCGCTTTATTCCCCAGCATATTCCAGGTACAGAAAAGGTTATCCCTGCCCAATTAGTTTTACTAGCAATGGGTTTTATCGGGCCAGAACAACCTCTCCTCGATTCTTTAGGACTCGAACGGGATGCCCGTAGTAATATCAAAGCCGAATATAATCAATACAGTACTAGCATTCCTGGTGTGTTTGCCGCAGGAGATTGTCGTCGCGGACAAAGTTTAGTAGTTTGGGCATTTGACGAAGGTCGTGGTGTGGCTCGTGAATGCGATCGCTATTTGATGGGGAGTACTGACTTGCCTTAAGGCAGAAATATTTTAGATTTTTTTGGCCAATGGTATTATTTTCTTGTCCCTACCCCTTCTTTCTCTTTTTTCAGTCGTTTTCTTGCCAAAACCTTTCTTAGAAGTATGAGAAGAAGATTGATTTGGTTTTTCAGCAATGAGGCAGTCATTAGAACCGACTGCTTCTAGGGGTTCTAAAGCGATCAATTGGGCGATTTCTTTAGTTTGGAATCCCAATGCCATCGGACGTTTGACTCCAGGAATAACCTGTACGTCGTAGAGTTCCGTAATCCGTCCTTCAATACGCACCCAGTGGGCGATCGCCCCGGTCTTTAAATCAACTACCATTAACCCACAGCGTGCTTCCCCATCTTTCTCTTTTAACTGAAGTTCCCCCATACAAATGTACTAAAAAGCCCATGAAATGCTTTTCATATAAGGGTTACAGCGA
>JASJEK010000099.1 GCA_030064915.1 Xenococcaceae cyanobacterium MO_234.B1 | reverse complement strand
CAAATCTTTCACTCAACCTAGCAATGGTGAAGTAAAACTAAACAACAACGGTACACCTGACGATAAAACTGATGACAAGTTAGTTTATATCCCTAATGAAGGATTTACTGGTACTGATACTTTCACTTATGCAGTAGCAGACCCTTCTGGCGCGATGGATATGGCCACTGTTACTATTGAAGTCGTTGACCCCAATCCTGCTCCAGAAATCACCGCTAATTTAGTTGGTACAACCAGTATCTATGAAGGAGATCAAGGAACTTACAAGATTCAATTAGACAGTGCCAGCGATCGCGATCACACTTTCACTATTCAAGTAGAAGATGGTACAGCTAATCGAGTCGATGAGTATGCACCAAACCAAGACATTATTTGGGGTGGTTTCTACGATATTAGAAATAGTTCTGGAGAAGTAATCAAAGTTGTCGAAGACCGTGTACCTAACGGTACTGATCCTGATACTGGCGATCGCCCTGCCACTGGACCTGGGGATGCTAGCTGGGATTACACTGTATATCAGGACAATTCCATCAATGTAGGTGACACCATTACTGTTACCGTTGCTGCTGGACAAACCATGTCTGATTCTTTCGAGATTCAAGCTTGGCTAGAACAAGTTACAGTTGACCGTGATGGTCCCAACTCCAAGAACTTCCTTGAAGGTACAGAGAACTTCTCTATCAATGTTGTCGGTAAAGACAATACTGTCTTCCATCAAGACTCTCTTCAAGTTGAGATTCTTGATAAAACCGACTACGGTTTTGTTAGTCCTATCGTGATCGACCTTAATGGTGATGGTGTTAAAACTATCAGCATTGACCAAGGTGTAATGTTTGATATGGACAACGATGGTGTAGCAGAAAACACTGGTTGGTTATCTCGTCAGGATGGTTTCCTTGCTATTGATAAAAATGGTAATCGTAAAATTGATAACCAAAACGAACTATTCGGTGGTGAGGGTACCCGTGGAGCATTTGAAAAACTAGCTTCCTACGACTCCAACAAAGATGGAGTAGTTAATGCTCTTGATGATAACTTCGGTCAGATTCTAGTATGGCAAGATGCTAACGAAAATGGGCTTACTGACACTTACAAAGACCCTGACCTAAATGAGTTAAAATCTCTCAGTGCTGCTGGTGTTTCTGAACTCAGTCTTGATTATCAATCTGACTTTAGTTTAGATGATCAAGGTAATATCTTAGGTGAAACCAGTACTGCTGTAGTTAATGGTGAAACTAGAGACTTAATTGATGTTTATTTCTAACAACTTTAAAGTATCGAATATCTAACTGATTTTTCAGGGCATCTCTTAAAACTCCTTCAAAGCAAGGTTTCGACTCCAAGTCTAATTCTCAACTCACGGTCTTGAGCTTGGCTCAAGACCCGTATTTTTGCCAATTAGCAGTTCCCTTTGGTAGTCTTACAAGGGTATGATTTTAATAATTGGGTAAATTTTTACTTTGTCTAAAACGAAAAAACAAGGTTTTCTCCCCATGCTCCCCATGCCTATCTCAACCATTAAATCTAAAAATCATACCCCTGAGAGCCTTTGGTAATGGGGGATTGAACCCACCACACGCCGTTTCTCTTGCCCTTTCTACACTCTGACTCGTGAAGCTTTGCATAACTTACTTGAACTGAGTCAAAGCTTACTACTTCAAGGGAAATCTACAGAACAAATTCTGGAGGTGATGATGGCTTCATAGTATTTTTGATCTTTATTGAATTATTGAATCTCTTCTAATTTAGAAACCTTCCAAGTCTTGTATTTTAACTTTTGTCCCTGATTGAATCTGTTCAGTAGGATGAAGAATTACTGTTTCTTTTTCTCGTAATCCATCTTCAATTACTGCTTCAAAATTGCTACGTTGACTAACTTTTATCTGACGCTTTTGGGCTTGATTGTTTTCCACCACAAAAGTACACCAAGTACTAGATAAGACACGATTATTTCCAGGTTCGCAGCGAAATAAAGCACTTAAAGGAATAACTAACACATCTTCTCCCGACCAAACCACAGTCCTAGTTTCGACTCGATAGCGATCGCCAAGAGAGCCGCTTTGCGGTGCCCCTAAAGGTATTTCAGTATCAACGAAATCGGCAATTACATTTACTCGTTGTTCTTCTACTCCCAAAGCTGAGACTTTAGTGAAAGCGGAAGGTTCTATATAACGCACCTTTGCCTTGAGAGTTGATTCTCCGCCCCAGTGTTCAAGGAACATAGTAGCACCAGGTTTTACTTTCACCGCATCGGAAGACAGTAAATCGACTACGATTTCTAAATCTTGGGGATCTCCTAGTTCTAAAAGTTGAGTACCTGCTTCTACATATTTGGCACTTTCCAGATTCACTCTGAGTACATAGCCATTAATCGGAGATGTAATATTAGTACGATTAGCTTCATCGGTTAGTTTGGCAAGTTCTGCCTCAACGCTAGCAATACGAGCATCATAAACATCTAGTAGATAATCTGGGTCTTGTTGTTCAGCACGGAGAATTGATAGGGCTTCTTGGGCTGCATTGACTTCTGCTGCTGCACTGTCGGCTACTCTTTGTTCCGCTTCTAAGGCCCTAATTTTAGTGATTTCTTCTAATTCTGCTCGTTCTTTTTGCTGACGAGAAATTGCTCCTTCAGCGTGTAACTTTTGGTTGCGATCGCGATCGCGTATTGCCTGCTCTAAGGATGCTCTGGCTTGCTCTACCTTAGCAACTGCCTCTCTTTGTTTAGCAACTGCTGCTCTAATTCTAGCTTCAGCTTGAGCTATAGCTTCTCGTTTAGGACGCTGGGTTTCCACTCCTGCTTTTTCCGCTTGCCACTGGCGCAATCTGGCTTGAGCTTCTCGTATATCAGACTCTAGGGGTAAAGGATCGATTTGAGCAATGATTTCTCCTTTGGTAACGCGATCGCCTTCATCTAAATTAATCCTAGCCAGTCTTCCTTCTACAGGAGCAGAAACCGCATAGCGTTTGCGGATACGGGTTTCCCCTTCTTCATCTACAGTTACTAGCACATCACCTCGTTTAACTTCTGCTACATCAACAGGAATTGGTGAGGGACGAAACGCCCAGATCAACATTGCCAGTATGCCTAATCCCCCTAGAACATAGGGTAACTGCCGAGGTAAGTACTTTTTTTTCTGCTTGTTTTTTACTTGAGGTATTGATTGCTTGGCTTCCTGCTCTTGAGTCCATTGAACTGGTTTTGATGATTCATCAATCATTGCTAATTGCTGCTTTGCTATTTAATCAGCACCTCAAATTATTATTATGAACTACTACCTACTACTTCGTTGAGCAGGTAGTTTCTAGCTTCGCTGGGTGCTGCCTCACCTTGGTCTTTCGTCCAAGGCTCGGTCTTACGCTCCCTCCACCAGCAGAGACGGCTGCACCATCCGCCTTTTGTCTTGGTGCGCGTTCCTTAGCTGCTTGAAAAGCAGCAGGGTCGCACCGCAGTATTCTGATTCCTTCTGCCCTAATATTTTTACTTGCTGCCGAATCCCTATCATGAGTAGCACTACAAGCTTTATTAATACAAGTCCACTCTCTAATACTCAAATCCATTTTTGGCTGTTGAGTTAGACAATCAGGGCAGATGTGAGAGCTAGGGAAAAATCTGTCAATCTCTATGAGCTTTTTATCCTCTCTTTCGAGTTTGTAACTCAGGAAGTTGACGAACATTCCCCAGCCCACATCAGATATTGCTTTAGCTAATTTATGGTTACGCACTAATCCCTTAACATTGACGAGCGACCCCGCGTCGGCGTAAGACGCAAGGGAATGCGCGAGGAGGTTCTCAACCACAACAACTTGGCTTTCGTTAGTCAGTTTTCTACTTAATTTATGCAAGAAATCCTGACGGGAATTGCTGATACGTGCATGAACTTTAGCTACTAATTTCTTGGCTTTTTGTCTCGATTTACTACCGAGTTGTTTACGAGCTAGTTTCTTTTGCTTTCTAGCTAGGTTTTTCTCGTGCTTCTTGATATGTCTGGGATTAGCATATTTGCTAGTTTTCTTGCCATCATTAACTATGGCAAAATCTTTAATCCCTAGATCGATCCCTAAAATCTTGTCCCTATTGCCAGATATAAAGCAAGCTTCAACCTCGTAGATAATTGAGGCAAAATATCTATCCGCACTATCTTTGGTTACAGTGACAGTAAAATATGATGTTGTCTGCATTTGGGTTTGAGAAGCAATAAATCATTGAAAAACACAAACAGCAATGTAATAGGGAAAGCCAGAAAGTGATTTACCGTCTAACCGCTGATTTTGTTGTCCTCATTCATTTGGCGTTCATTTTGTTCGCGGTACTAGGAGGATTGTTGGTACTGAGGTATCGCCGTTGGGCTCTTCTCCACCTGCCTGCCTTGGTCTGGGCTGTACTCATTTCTCTTTTCGGTTGGATCTGCCCCCTCACACCACTAGAAAACTGGCTCCGAGAACGTGGTGGCCTTCTCGGTTACGATACCAGTTTTATCGAACACTATCTCTTGCCTATTATTTATCCTGGAGAACTGACAAGAAGAATGCAAATCTTTCTGGGTCTGTTTGTCCTAGGGATCAATCTAGGCATCTATGGGTGGATAGTTTACCGTCTCCTCAAAACTAAAGCTTGAAGTGGCGTTAGTCTTTCATTTTCTTCTGGCTGAGATCGAACTCTTGGAGATAATAATACTCATCTATTTCCACCAACCGCTTTTTAGGAAGCTTCTGTTGAGGGGTGGCACCAGGGTCTGACGGCATGGTGGGAATGGGTTCATCCCCCCTGGAGTCCCCACCGCCGTCGTCAGAAGTCTGAAATAGGGATACTAACCAAGCTACCAACAGCCCAAATAAGTAGGCGATCGCCAGGACGAGTAGAATTCTGAGTGCGATTAAAAACATAGTCTTTCTCCTTAAACATTGGGTTTAGCTTTTAATGAAATTTCATAAATATTTTGTGATTGGACTAGGAGTTATTTTTATTTTAATTTTCAAGGTAGTCCAAACCAGGGTGACGGCAAAATAAAGTAATAATAATTTCCCAAGTTTTTGCCAGTAAGTGATTTTAGCGATCGCTTAATTCTCAATAACCTCTCAAAGTCTTTCATTAAGCTTGTCAATTAATAAATGTAACGGATAACAACTTAAAATTCCTAAAGCAGGTGCGATCGCAGGAAGCCAACCACCTATAGTAAGAAGCAGATAAAAGCTAATACCTAATCCTGCAAGAGCTATCATAAGTGCGATCGCTCTACTTTGAGTAGAGTCAAAGATTACTATTATTCCTCCTCCTAATCCACACCAGATAGCAATCCAAAGTAATTCAACTGATTCAGGAAACCACCAGATCAGTTGGCGATTATCTAGCACTGCACTGATTATATTACTGGTCATTTGAGCATGAATCATCACTCCTGAGACTCTTGTAGATTGTTTTCCATGACTGTAGGGAGTGTAGTGAAGGTCTAGGTTATGTCCTTTAATTCCGATTAAAATGATTTTATCCTTAACTAACTCTGACAATTTATCATCTTGGCTGCCGTTGAGAATTTCCCTTAAAGTAATAGTTTGGGGTTGAGTAGAACGATAATTGAGTAGTATCTGATAACCTAAACTTTCTGTCTCTGGGAGATGATAACCGCCACTGTAAGATTGAAACCGAGGAAAAACCCGGGTGCCTATCTTTAAAATATCTCCTGTACGCTCCGTAGGAGGATAATCTAGATATTGGAGTGCTAAACGCAGACTCAAAGAATAACTACTTTGACACACCTGATCAGGAGACATCCCTAAGATTTGTCGGCGAATCACCCCATCAGGATCGATGGGAAGATTACTAAATCCTACTCGTTGCAGAGGGAGATTCGGAGGATTAATGCTAGTTATCCCAGAAGCTTGACTTTTAATCCGACAAATGGCAAAAAAATTATTTTGCGAAGAGATAGCTTGATTTAATTCTGGCGTAAAAGGAAAGTCATGAATAATATCAGAAGCGACAACTTTGGGGTTAAAAGGTTGTATTTTTAGCAAAAATTTTAATAAAGCTGCATCTCCTAAAGAGCCACGTCCGATAAGTTGATTTTGTTCTTGATATTTAATATCTTCATCGTCAACGGTAACTATTAACAGGCGATCATCTCTAGCTTCTGGGACTCGCCAACTCATAGCACGATCAAAGGCTTTCAATTCCCAAAATTGTAACCCTCCCCAAGATTGTACCAGAGAGACCAAGCAAGTCGCGATCGCTCCGATCATTAAGACCATTTGGTATTTTTGCCACCAATTTCCCTTTTTACGGCTATTTTTGGTTATATACTCGGTTTTTGAGGGTTTAACTCTCTTGGTTAACCTATTTTGTTTTAAATCTTCCCATCGAGCAGGTATTACAGTAGGGTTTTGATAAATTATTGGCAACCAACTACTATAGGGATACTCTCCTTCCCATCCTTGCAAACGCTCTCTAGCTTGTCTTACTGCTAAAGTCAGAGATAATCCCAACCTATAAGCAGAAAGTAGATAACGTAAAAATTCTTGAGCAACTTTATCTGGGACATATTCTCTCATAACTATAGTTTGAGGTAGAGACAATTGACTAAGAGCAAAAGCTAAGCCCAAACCATCACAAGAATTGAAAATAGCTAATTGTAATCCCTGATTAATCGCTCTTTTAAGGGCATACTTTAAATCGGAAATAGTTAAAATATCATGACTATTGAGATAGATAACTCCTTGTTGCTCAATAGTTTCACTATGTCCCGCAAAAAACACAATATCCCAGGATTCTTCCCATAAGATATTGTATAGTTCTTGACGTTGGGGTTCTACTAAAACTTGAGATTCGACATCTTCTAAATTAGTTAGAATCCCTAAGTCAGTTTTTACATCAATTCCGACGCTGTTTCCCAAAACTACTAAGATTCGCACTTGAGAAGTTGGCTTTTGGGAAGGATAGCTAGCTACTCGCTCAAAGTCTAAGCTACTCGCACTTATTTCTACTTGTTGGTAGGATTCGACAAAACTCCAGATACCCCAAGGAAGCTGATGTAATTGCAGATTATCACTACACAAAACCATTCTGGTAGACTCTTTGAGGTCTAAGGTATCTCTTAGCTTCAGTTCAATATTATAAAAACTCGGAGCTTGTAACCATTTTTGGAACTCTTCTTGTAGCTTATCTCCCCATAACTTTAACTGATGCCAAGAATTGATTGAACCATTGTAAAAGATTCCTTTGGGTTTGATGCGCTTACTAAAATCCAACTGTCGATACTGAGTTTGCCACGCTTCAAGGTACTTTAATAATTGTGGCGCTTGAGGTAGCTTGCCAGAGACTTCTACGTCAAAACTCTGTCCTTCAAAGCCCATTTGCAAACTAACATTAAATCCAAGCTCAAATTCTCCGTCAATTTTTAAGATTACGACTCTCACTACTTTTGCCCACTCTGAGGCTAATATTAGCAAAAGTTGCCACTATTAAATCAGTCATCACTCATCACTCATCACTCATCAATGTTAAATAGTAAAAGGTTAAATAGTAAAAGGTTAAATAGTAAAAGGTTAAATAGTAAAAGTTTCTATTTGGGTGTTCTTGTCTAAACAAGCTTTAATACTAAAGTATTCTCCCGATTCTCCACTGAAACGAAACTCAATAGTTTTGGTGTTATTAGCTTGAGCTTGCATTACAGTCTGTTGCTGTTGGTCTAAAATAAAGATTTCTAAGCCTTTGGGAAGATAATTATGAGTATTAGTGGGACATACCTTGACAGATATATCTAAATCTTCGGTTTGTTCCTGTATGCTTAGGATAAGGGCAATAGTTTTATTGCCATTACTGGAGGCTAAATCTAGTAACTTTACTCTACTCACTCCCTCATTTGAAGTTGCTACTGAAATAATATTGCTCCGTAATTGTTGAGGATTTCTAAATCCTAAACTTGGAGAAGGAAGCAATACCTCATCTATAGTTTGCCAACCTTCTTCTACTACTCCTATCAACCATTGTTTCAGTTTAGTTATAGGAGAATCAACTAATTTTTTAGGTTCTCTCTCTTGTTTCCAATGTTGTAAATAATCAGGTAGTTCAATTATTGACCTAAGTTGGGAAAGTAATATTTTATCTTCAGTGACTTCTGGAATAAATCCTAAAATTCTGGCTGATTGCAAAGACGGTTCTAAGCTTACTGCAATATAAGCAATTCTGTCTTTTCTTACTTCAGGAGGAATCCCCAAAAATTCAGCTTGAGAAGCAACAAAGCGACATTCAACTTTGCCATATTCAGGAATATCTAAATCCGCTACATCTATTAAAGATTGCATAATCGGATTCCAACTGTCACTAGTCTTTAAACTGGTAATCCATCCCGAATAATTTAGATAAGTATTTACTGCGGATACAGCTAAAGTATTTTTATAAACTTGTTGGGCTTTTTGTGGATTTGATTGATTGCGACTAAACTGTTCTGCTTGGATGCGAGCCGATAAAGTTAAAGAGACTGGAAAAATAGATGAATGCAAAGTTAGGTTCATAGCTAGAGTTCTCAATATAATTTTAACTTTTAAATTCCTTCTCGAATAAATCTTTAAATTTCTGGCAATTACGCTGGAAAAAGCTGCTCAAAGTAGAAATACTCAACTGCAACTCTTGAGAAATTTCTTTCCAAGTATGACCTGATAATCTGGCAAGCGCAATATTCTTAAAATTAGCTTGGGGATGACCCTGAATAAAAACTGATTTAAACCTAGCTTCTGAGTCTTCCTCAATATACTGATATAACAAGTCTGATAAATTAGGTTGGTTATTTTTATAACCAATATTTTCTAAATCTGGCCAACAAGATATTTCTATTGGGTAAGGACTGCTAAATTGTTGACGACATTTAATTAAAGTTTTTTCGAGCTTAAAATTGACCCAATTCATAAACTTTTTGTTACCTCGCTCTGGATCATAAAGCTCAATCTTAGTACATACATAAGCTAAAGTTTCTGTAACCGCTTCTTCATAAATTAATTTTTCAAACTTAGGAGATGAGCCGTGTTGACGACTCCGAATTAGTTTTTGAGATAATTTTATGGCTTTAACTAATTCTCTAAGAGCATAACTCCTAAGCCCACTATTAGGAGGTGCGCTTTGTGCTGCTAATGCTAATTTTTTTAACTTGGCATTATCTAAGATCATCTGAAAGATTTGAGTTTGCATTAAATAAAGCCATTGGCTGGTTGGGGGGAATGAATTAGATTGTTCAATTTTCTCAGCTATAGCTTTTAAAAGTTTTGATTTAACATCGTTATATATCTCTAGATAAATACCAAATAATGGTTGACCATTATATTGCCGACAAATAGGACGAGAACGCAAAATTAGCTCAACAATTTCTTGGAGTATGATGATTAAACGTTCTTGTTGCCTTGTCTGATTTTGCTCTTGAGCTTCTTGTAAGAGTTGCTGTAGTTTCTGTTCACGAGAGTTGTTATTTTCATGGTCAAATATATAACTAACCGACATAGGCTCGACCTAAATCTAGATTGAGAAAACTAGGACATATTTGGCTGAGAAATTAGGCAAAACCCAGAATATTTCCTCGGAATTTAGCCCTCAATCCTGATCCTTGGTTTTCTTTCTATGAGTTACTCTCGGGATTAAGATTGAAATTATGCTTTCTGTTACAAAACTTAATATTTTTCTGGCATAGGGAGGCATTGGCGAGAACTATTGGTATTACCCTAGTTTTTTAGGAACTGATTTAATGGACTTCATCTTAGCAGTCTCGAAGAGATCGCAGTTAATATTTCTCAAACTTTTGCCCTTAATCTGCAAATGTAAGATGGAGGAAAATTTAGCTTTAAAACCCAGATAAATGTTAATTTTCCCCAGATTATTTCTACTAACAATGGTCTTGTGTTTCAGCTTGACCTTATGGGTAAATCCAGCCCAAGCCAGCATCAAGCTTAACGACCAATTTAAAGCAACCGGAGCCTGTGAGGCTTTTCAATCGATCAGAAAAGGAACTAACCCAGGTAATATTCGACTAACTCCTAATACGATTTATCCAGTAACAGCCAAGAATAAAGAAGATGCAACTCACTATTACCTAAAAATTGATGGTGCGGACCCTTCTTCACGTTGGGTTTCTATTGACTGCGGTCAACTACTAGGAACTTCTATTCCCCAACCTCCTAATTCCCTAAATACTGATAACTTACTAGCTATTAGTTGGCAACCAGCATTCTGCGAAACTCGCCCAAGCAAGCCAGAATGTGTAACTCAAACTGAAGACCGTTTTGATGCCTCCAACTTTACCTTACACGGTTTATGGCCCCAACCGAGAGATAACATATATTGTGGTGTAAGTCAGGAAAATGAGAGACTTGACCGTGCCAAAAGATGGTTTGAGTTACCAGATATCGAACTATCTGATGAGCTTAAGAGTGAATTAGCCATTAAAATGCCAGGGGTAGAATCAGGTCTGCATCTCCATGAATGGTATAAACATGGTACTTGCTATAGTGCAACGCCAGAAGAGTATTACAGAGAATCTCTTGACCTACTAGACCAAGTTAATAACTCTGTAGTGCAAACTTTATTTGTAGAAAATATTGATCGCAATATTATGGCTAGTAGTATTAGAAATAAGTTTGATCAGGCTTTTAGTAATGAAGCAGGGGATAAAGTTTCAATTCAATGTAAAAGAGATAATGAGCCAACAAATCGCAAAATGATCACGGAGTTAAAGCTTAATTTCAAAGGAAACATCGAGACTGATACTCTAGTTGCAGATTTATTTAAAAATGGAAAAACTGTTACCAAAGGTTGTTCGATAGGACAAGTAGACCGAGCTGGACTCGATTAATTTGTCATAATCTATCGTTCGGTTGCTATACTTGCATCTCTGGGAGGTTTCTTTGTCAGATCTACTAATTAAAAATTGCTCGGTTTTACAGCTTAATAATGATGGCACTAGTGCTGAGATTCTAACCGACCAAGATATTTTGGTACGAGGCAATTTAATTGAAGCTGTCCAACCAACAGCCCTGGCAGATGAGAGTCATTTTTGTACCTGTATAGATGCCAACAGAATGCTGGCAATGCCAGGACTGATTAACACCCACGCCCATGTACCAATGGTTCTGTTTCGGGGGCTAGCTGAGGATGTTCCCTTAGAAAGATGGTTGAACGACTGCATCTGGCCGATTGAACGTCACCTAACTCCAGAAGATGTTTACTGGGGAATGTTATTAGGAGCAATCGAAATGATTGAAGCAGGAGTGACTGCTGTTGCCGACCATTATTTTTACATGGATTCCGCTGCCAAAGCTGTAGAAAAAGCTGGCATTCGGGCTAATTTAGGCTGGGCGATGTTTGGCTCTCAGGGTGACTCAATTATCCAGCAGACATCAGCCTTTGTGCGCCAGTGGCAGGGTGCTGCTCATAGTCGCATTCGGACAATGATGGCTCCCCATGCTCCCTATACTTGTGACGACGATTTTCTCCGAGCCACAGTCAGAGCCGCAGAAAAGCTAGGGGTAGGAATTCACATCCACGTCTCAGAAACCAAGGAACAGACTCAAGCTAGTTTGCAAAGTCGTGGTTTGACACCAATCCAGGTACTCGAAAGAACTGGAGTCTTAGGAGTACCAACGATTTTGGCACACGCTTGTGGTACTTTGCCCAATGACATCGAGATTCTCGCTCGATATCGAACAGGTATTGCTCATGCGCCCAAGACGTATCTCAAGCTAGGGATGGACATAGCACCAGTGACCGAGTTTCGACAGGCTGGAATGCCAGTGGGGTTAGCTACAGACGGAGCAGCTAGTAATAATACTCTAGATCTTTGGGAATCCCTACGCTTGCTGGCGATGATGCAAAAATTTCGCCTGGGAACACCTGAAGTGTTGCCAGTTGCCGAAGCTCTTTATATTGCCACGACTGAAAGTGCCTGGGTTTTTGATCGGAGTCAGCAGTTGGGAAAACTAGCATCGGGATATCTAGCGGATTTCATTTTGATTGATTTGGAAAGAGTGCATCATCAGCCAAACCATAATATCCCCGCTAACTTGGTCTATAGTTTGCGACCTGAAGATGTACAGACTGTAATCATTGATGGTCAGATAGTGATGGACTCACGTCAAATTTTGACATTAGATAAGACGGAGGTAATTGGTCAGGTGCGGTCAAATCTAAATCGGCTTGTAACTTGAAGAGTCTCAAAAGTTCTAACCCATGTTCTAAGCCATATTTTTGGTATTTTTGGAACCAAAAGCATCCGCAGCTAAGGCAGCTATTGTGGCAAAACCCCCGCCATAACAGGCTAGGAGATAGGAAGCAACCACTACAAAAAAGTATACAAAAAAGAATAGTTGCCTATTTCAGGAATTATCAGTTATTTTCGTAGAGGTGGTCTCGGTGGCATCCTCCGTTCTAGGGGAACGACTGGCTCTGTGACGGTAAAACTATCTAAATTAGCTGTCAGAAGTTCCTTCTGGCGAGCGGTTAACTCTGGTATGTTCAAAACATCTTCAATATTTTGGTAAGGTCCATTTTTGAGAATTAATTGGGCGAGAGTCGGGTAAAATCCTGGGCAGTCAGTAAAAGCAACCAGATTAGCATTATTCAAATCGATTTTCTCGTTAGATTCAGCGCATAATTTTATTTCCGTAGGTAATTCAGTTTTCACTGCCAACATTGTCATAGACTCAATATTAGTACTTTCAGCAACTACAGGTTGAGTCCAGCCGAAAAATCCCCAGCAACTGAGGAATACTAAACTCAATATGCTTAACCATTGACCTAATCGTTTCATAAGCTCTACTCTCCAGATGTTGTCTAGATTTTCTCCTGGTTGAAAAAGTTAAATCATTCTAGTTTTGCATTCAAACTAAACTAACAATATAAGGAACTTGTGAAGAGCCAATTAGCAGATCTTATTCCAGACCTATACCAGACATATAGAGTTACATTTTGGTTGCTTAAGGTTCTATTTTCGATTTAATTTAATCCTTAGTCTCTAAATTACGTTGTTCAAAAGCAGCGATCGCAGTGGGTAATGTGGGATAAATATATTCGTCTGAGATATTTTTCAGAAACCCTGCCCGTTCGAGTTCGAGATACAAATCCTGTTTAACTCGCGCCATAGCGAAGGTAATATTTTTAGCTGCTAATTCATCTCTCAACTCAGATAGTATATCGATCGCGGTGATATCGATTTCTACATTGGCTTCCATGTTTAAGACAAACCATTCAACGGGATTTACCTCAGATTCAATAGCTTCGAGCGATCGCCGTTTAAAATTTTCCCCATTAGCAAAACACAAGGGAGCATCATAGCGATAAATTACCAATCCAGGTATGGTTGTCGCGCCTTCCCAGTCTTCGATATCATGAAGTCCTGCTAAACCTGGAACTTTACCTAATACTGCATCGTGAGGGCGTGCAACCCTAGAAAATAGCTCGATTACCGATAAGCTAACAGCAATTCCTACTCCTATTAAAATATCGGTCATTAAGACAGCAATAGTGGTTAATATAGCTAAAATAAACTCACTACGGCGAAATTTATACAGCCTAATAAATTCCGAAACTTCGATTAATTTGGTTGCAGCATAGATCACGATTGCTCCTAAAGCTGCTTTGGGGAATAATGCTAATACAGGGCGCAGGAATAGTAGCACTAAAATTACTGTCACCATTGCCACCAGAGAAAATAATTGACTCTTGCTACCTAAAGAATCACCAATCACCGTGCGACTGCCACTACTGCTAATAGGAAAACCCTGCATCAATCCATTGCCAAAATTAGCCACACCCAATGCTAATAGTTCTTGATTGGCATCAATTTTATAGTTGTTGCGATTGGCAAAAGCTCTAGCTGTAAGCACATTATCAGAATAGCCCACAATAGAAATTCCCACAGCAGAAGCAATCAGAGAACTTAAATCTTTGACAGACACTTGGGGAATAACAAAATGAGGTAACCCAGCAGGAATTTCACCCACTACAGCCACACCACGAGTGTCAAGATTAAATATTGCCACTGCTACTGTTGATAGTAAAACGGCAATTAAAGGGATGGGTAAATTAGGAAACCGATGCTCAAAGGCAAACAAAAAGACTAAAACTAAAATTCCTAAAATCAGAGTGGGAGAATGAGCCAGTTGCAACTTACTGATAAATTCACTAACCTGACCCAAAAAAGCATTTGTATCAATCTTGATTTTGCCAATTTTGCCCAGTTGTCCCCCAATCATAATCAGGGCAATACCAGCCATATAACCAATTAAGATCGGTTTTGACAGTAAATCTGCCAAAAAACCCAGTCGGGCAAAATAGCCAACAATACATACTACTCCCATGACAATTGCCAATGAAGCAGCAAGGCTAATGTAGGCATCAGTTCTAGCTGCTGCCAAAGGTGCGATCGCAACTGCTGTCATCACGGCGGTACTGGATTCAGGACCAATGGAAAGCTGTGGTGACGAGCCAAATACAGCGTAAATAACCATCGGCGGTAAAATTGCCCATAAACCCGCCACTGGCTCAACTCCTGCCAATTCCCCATAAGCCATACACTGAGGAATTAAATAGGCTGCTACTGTCAAACCAGCTAATACATCTCCCCTCAACCATTCCCTACGGTAAGATAGCAATTTTTTCAAACCTGGAATTGGAATTGAGAGAGAATTACCAGTCTTAGCTTTGGTCATAGGGCGATCGCCTTTAGTGCAACCATATGATGTATCTTATCAATAGTTGAACTACTACCAGCGAAATCGCAGCGGTAAGTGGGGTCGAAAATCGATCGTCTGTTGTTGAATAGCGATCAAATTCTAGATGTTTCTGTTTTATTTTAGTTAAATAATAAAAGCGATCGCTTATTTTTTGCGATCACATTTGTCTAAAAGAAATTACCCAACCAATTATTAACTAAATGTCTGCATCCAGATCAAGATTGTTATGTAAGTCCAGAAGTGCGCCAACAAATAGAAGAGACTTTGCTGTTACCCTTTGCAGAGATTGAAAAACGCCGAAGTAAGTAGGTAAGCAAAATGAATTACATAAATAACTGCCCAAATAACTTCCTTAGTCAACAGAGTGATATTTACTAGCTTAGTGCTTGTAAGAGCAAACAGCCATTCCCCCTTACTGTGTTTTAACAAGCCAGTTGAAAGCCAGAGGGTAATTTTTGAGATTTACTAGGAATTTTAGAGGCTACTTCTTGCCATTCTTTAACTACTGCTTGAGGTATTTGCAGACGAGTTGATTTGCCGTTTTCTAGAGGTAATTCTAGTAATAATTCTTCTGTAGGTAGCTGTTGAACAATGTTTTTCAGGTCATATTGTCCAATACTGGGTAAAGGTGATTTCCCCAGAAATATATTAGGTGCTTCATAGCGATTGCCTGAGATATTAATTAATAAAGGTTTTTGAGACTGAATGCTAACAGAACTCGACAGTCCAGATAATCTGAGATTTAAAGATGCAACTTGGGAAGAATTAACTTGAGTAAAAAGCATTACTTGCCATTTATGTCCTGTTTCATCTTTTAACACTTGCTCCGAACGACAGTGTATTTGTCCTGGTGCAATATCTGTTTCGGTAATAGTGGCAATGGCAGGTTTAATAGTCAAGTTGGCAATAATCAAAAACATAATTAGGGTTGTTATCACAAAAGCGATCGCCCATTCCAACTCCTGTATTATATGACGCAACATCTAATTCACCTCCTTAATAGTTAAGGTTTTGACCAACGGTCCGTGCCGTCTCCGGAGGGGCTGTCTCTTGAATCGAATTCAAGACGGCGGCTCGCTTGCTGCCGAGGAAACCTCGGCAGTTGCCGCCTCAGCAAGTATCGCCCCGTTCGTTTTACGGCGGAGTAATCTGTGACTGCAACTGTTTTCAACTTTAAATTCCTTCTAAAATTGTTTATAAATTAATATTTTGAGAAACTTGTGAAGGATTAATGAGATTCTGTTGCTAAAACCTTAGCTTTCAAGGCTTGAGGTTCTCCTTGAGCAATTACTTTCCCTTGTTGCAACAAAAATGCTCCGTCACAATAATCTAACTCTTCTAGTCGATGAGTCACCCAAAGAGCCGTTAACCCCCGAACCTTTACTAAGTTCTGTACTTGCTGGACTAACTCAATCTGAGTATCAGGATCGAGCAAAGCAGTAGGTTCATCAAATAAAATTACTTCGCAATGACGAGCTAAAGCACCGGCGATCGCAATACGTTGCTTTTGTCCTCCACTAAGAGCATAAATTGGTCGGCGTTCTAATTCTAGTAAATTCACTGCGGATAGAGCTTCTCGCACCCGCTCCCTGACTTCCACATAAGTTAGATGTTCCTTAACTAATCCAAAAGCAATATCTGCGCCGACAGTGGGCATAACTAGTTGCCGATCTGGATTTTGAAAGACAAATCCGAAAGGGGAATTTATCGCAACTGTTCCTGAGTTGGGAGTAATAAGTCCAGCTAACAACCTTAACAGCGTCGATTTCCCACTACCATTATTCCCCAAAAGCATCCAAAACTCCCCTCCAGGAACTTCTAGGGAACAGTTTTGCAGTACTGGAGCATCAACAGCCCAGCTAAAACAAATGTTGTTAACTTTAATGGCTGGTGGCTGATTTAATTTTTGCGGGAGTGTCGCCATTATTTTGCGATTTCCGTACTGAAAAAGCCAGCAGTACGTCCAGCAGCAGTACCACCAGACTTTTGTGAAACTATAGCAGCAGCGATCGCACTACTCACGATAGCAACTTTTTTCCCTTCTTGTTTTTCGCAAGTTAGCTCTAGTACTTTAGTATCTGCTGAATTCATCGCCGATATTACCTGTTGATAAACTTGCTCTGCATCATCAGCTTCCTTTCTTTCAATGGAAATAGGTAAAGGCGTATTTCTTACAACAATGTCGATAGTGTACATATTATTCTGGTCTTCTTTCCCTGATAGGTTAACGATTCTTTAGATTCTACTCGATAGATAGCATCTGGCAAATTTTAGATTTTATTTAGAATTGCCCTGGAAATAAGTTTAAATTTTTCCTACTATAATGATAATGTAAGTAAAGAAAAGTAAACTTTTCTCAGCATTGGCTTAATAAATACCCCATTAAATTATTTATTTCTCAATAAGTGGGTAAGCCAAACGCACTAGTAATCAATAAACTTCACTCATAGATATTTGGAGACTATTACATGACCATAGCAGTAGGACGCGCCCCAGCACAGAGAGGATGGTTTGACGTTCTCGATGACTGGTTAAAGCGCGATCGCTTTGTCTTTGTTGGTTGGTCGGGAATTCTGCTCTTTCCCTGTGCTTACTTAGCATTAGGTGGCTGGCTCACTGGCACAACCTTTGTCACATCTTGGTATACTCACGGTTTAGCTTCCTCCTATCTCGAAGGAGCTAACTTCTTAACCGTCGCTGTATCCACCCCCGCCGACAGTATGGGACATTCCCTATTGTTCCTCTGGGGTCCTGAAGCCAACTGGAACTTCACTCGTTGGTGTCAAATCGGCGGACTGTGGCCTTTTGTCGCCCTCCACGGTGCATTTGGACTGATTGGATTTA
Organism: Xenococcaceae cyanobacterium MO_234.B1; assembly: GCA_030064915.1. Classification (GTDB taxonomy): domain Bacteria; phylum Cyanobacteriota; class Cyanobacteriia; order Cyanobacteriales; family Xenococcaceae; genus JASJCP01. Next base: position 686 of record JASJEK010000099.1, on the reverse strand, counting down.
TGCTCCGCCAGTTCGAAATTGCTCGTCTAGTAGGTATTCGTCCCTACAACGCTATTGCCTTCTCTGCTCCCATTGCGGTATTCGTGAGTGTGTTCCTCATGTATCCTTTGGGACAGTCTAGCTGGTTCTTCGCTCCCAGCTTCGGCGTAGCAGGAATTTTCCGTTTCATCTTGTTTGTACAAGGATTCCACAACTTTACCCTCAACCCCTTCCACATGATGGGAGTAGCAGGAGTACTAGGTGGAGCCTTACTGTGTGCGATTCACGGTGCTACAGTAGAAAACACTCTGTTTGAAGATGGAGAAGGGTCTAATACTTTCCGCGCCTTTGAACCCACTCAAGCAGAAGAAACCTACAGTATGGTGACTGCGAACCGTTTCTGGTCACAGATTTTCGGCATTGCCTTCTCCAACAAACGTTGGTTACACTTCTTCATGCTATTCGTACCAGTAACCGGATTGTGGATGGCATCAATAGGCATAATTGGTATTGCCTTAAACTTACGGGCTTATGACTTCGTATCTCAAGAATTAAGAGCAGCAGAAGACCCAGAGTTTGAGACTTTCTACACCAAGAATATTCTGTTAAACGAAGGTCTGAGATCTTGGATGGCTACTCAAGACCAACCCCACGAAAACTTTGAATTCCCTGAAGAAGTATTACCTCGCGGTAACGCACTGTAAGAA
>JASJEK010000429.1 GCA_030064915.1 Xenococcaceae cyanobacterium MO_234.B1 | reverse complement strand
GAAGCTTGCATCAACGAAATCTTCCGCCACTCTTCTGCTACTATTATGCCCGCCATCACTTACGCTACTTCCACTGATGCCACCTTGTCGGGTTACTCTATTCCCCAAAACACGCCCTTATTTGTCAATTACTATGGTCTGACCCGTGATGAGCGCTATTGGGAAGAACCAGAGCAATTTAACCCCTATCGGTTTTTGGATGAAAACGGCAAATTTAGAAACGACCTTCTGGATAAGTTCTATCCCTTTGGAGTCGGAGCTCGTAGGTGCTTAGGTGAGTATTTAGGACGTCTTCAAATCTTTACATTCTTCACTAACCTTGTGCATCAATGCAAATTTGAAAAGGCACCGGTCGAGAAATTGAGCCTTGAACCTCAACCAGGAACCTTTTTAAGTCCAGAGGACTATAGAGTTGTAGTAAAACCCCGCTTTTAACCTCTAGGGATTGAATTGTGACTAAACGGCTAGATATCAAATCAACGCCACTTTAGTCTGTTATTCTCTGCTTTTCTTTGCTATCTTCCGATCAATTTATTACTAGATGTACAAGAGCCAAGTGTATATGTAGAGAAAAGCTTTCGTTCGAGATACTACTAGTCTGTCAAGATTGATTTGATCGATGGGAGAAAAGTTCGGAATTCAGAATTCGACAGGGCGTATAAACCGATGAGGAAACCTCATCGGACAGCCCCTTTAGTTCGGAGGAGCGAAAATTTAACCCTCATTTCTAACTTGACAAAGTACTACTAGCTAAAGATTTTTCACTTGAAACATTCAATAAGGAGGTTTAAATCAATGATTGTAGTCATGAAATCAGGCACACCAGCTCTAGAAATTGAACGACTCAGCCAAGAATTACACAGTTGGAATCTTAAACCCAAAAAAATTGTAGGTAAGTACAAAACGATAATTGGCTTAGTCGGTGATACGGCAGCTCTCAATCCTCGACAAATCCAACAACTAAACCCTTTTATTGAACAGGTTACCCGTATAGATAAGCCCTTTAAACGGGCGAGTCAGGAATACCGCCATGGAGGAGAGCCTAGTGAGGTGTTTGTCTCAACTCCACTGCACTTAAGCAAAGATAAAACCATGAAAAGCAATCTACAAGTGCCTATTAATTATACTAAGGCACCTGATTTAAGTTCTTTTCAGAGGATTTTACTAAAAGCCAATGGCACGGTTACAGCTATGTTAGAAGCTTACTTTTCTGAGCCAATTCAAGTAGTTAAACTCTCAGAAAATCTAGTCAAGATGGAGCTTGAATTGCCAAACATTAAATTGAATCAAGAAGAGCAAGTTATTGCCAGAAAAGTCCTCCTTCAAGGAAAGATGAGCCGCCGTAATTTTATCTATGCAGATTCGCTAATCCTGATTAATAATCTGGATGAACGATTTAGCAGCGAATTGCTGAACACCAAGATACCAATTGGCAAGCTCTGGTCAGAGCAAAAAGTGGAAACTTTTAAAGAAATCATCGACTCTGGCATAGAGCCAGCCAATGAATTAGCGAATTATTTCTGTATTAAACCCGAGGAAAATCTACTTTTCCGTACCTATTCTGTATCCTCTCAAGGAAAAATCACCATGATTATTACTGAAAAGTTTCCTGAGCATTATTTTGCGCCACAAATTCCCTTAGCGTCTTAAGATTGAATAACTTGTGAGTTCATTATCCCCTATCAGCGATCGCCAAGATCGGCTCGGCAATGCTTTGAGTAGCTACGTTAAAGCAAGGGATTTAGATTACGTCGAATTTAGGTAATTGCGATCGCATTTTAGTACCCAACTAAGGTACTCACTATCAAGAAATTTCCGATCGCCAATATATATTTGCCAGCTTTATTGCTTGGGCTAATCCAGACATTTAAAGGGTTTCATTATTCTCAGAGCTAGGGCCAGCAAAAATAACAGACCTTCGATGATGACCGTTATTACTGATTGTCATCACACCCAAAGCTTGAATATTTCATCCCTTCATTAAGCAAGGCTGAATTGATGGTAACTCTCAACGATCTTTGCTAATCAAAAACTTCAACTAATGTGAGAATATGTATGTTCAAGCGAAAATTAGCTAGACCAACCAAAAAAGGCAACTTAAATAGCCAGAGCCAATTTATCTCCAAATTTTTCTATCTTGCTGCCAAGACTGTTGCTTCTCAACACTTTATTAGCGTCAGTATACTAGTTGCTGTCTCTGTCTGGACTGTCTGGTTAATTCTTACTGGTCCTATCCAAGCTCTTTCTAATCTGATTCTCAACTGGAAGGCTGCCGTAACTATGATTTTTGGTTCTATGGTGGCAGGCGGTACGAGCATGGGTGGGGGAGCAGTGGCTTTTCCGGTTTTCACCAAAGTGCTTCACGTTCCTCCAAACGATGCCAAAGTATTTTCTCTAGCCATTCAAAGTGTCGGTATGAGTGCAGCTTCATTGACCATTGTGGCAATGAAAACCAAAGTAGAGTGGCGGTTCATCCGTTGGGCTAGTCTTGGAGGTGTTCCAGGCATCATCTTAGGCTCAGTCTTTTTAGCCCCAGTTTTGCCTTCAAATGTCATCAAATTTTCTTTCACGATGATGGTCTGTAGTTTTGGTCTAGTTTTGTTCGGTTTAAATCGCAGGAGAAGAAGGCGGAATTTAGCTATCCCTTCCTGGGGAAAAAGAGAACAAATTGTCTCGCTATTAGCAGGACTTTGGGGAGGAGTTGTCAGTGGCTTAGTCGGCAGTGGTATGGATATTGTTGGTTTTTCCGTCATGATATTACTGTTCGGCTTGTGCGAAAAGGTAAGCACCCCAACCTCTGTTATTTTAATGGCTATCAATGCCGTAGTTGGTTTTATCCTTCATCAATACTTTGTTGGTGACTTTGTCGAGCCTGTAACTAATTATTGGCTAGCAGCAGTACCAGTAGTTGTAGTCGGTGCTCCAACAGGTGCTATGTTATGCAACTTGATGAAACGAAAAACCATTGCCAGGGTACTTATGGGTCTCATCTTAATCGAGTTCGTTAGTTCTTTGCTACTTATTCCTTTAACTGCCAAGCTCCTCTTTTTTTCTCTCTTTGTGTTTGTCATCTTCTCATCAATTTATTACTGGATGTACAAAAGCCAAATCTATGTCGCTTGCAGTTTTGTCCGTGAGAGCTCCTGATATTTTTTACCAAACCTAAATGTTTGTGGAGGATTATTTTATGAAAGATCAGTCTAGCCATAACTGGCTATACCAAACTAAAACCTTTGCTTCTCTTTATGAACGGATTGTTGGCGAAGCTACGTCTATTGTTTTCTGGAGGGAGCTAAAAGAGAGGTTTCTCGATTTTATTCCAGAAGGGGGAAGGATTCTGGAAATAGGAAGTGGTCCAGGCTTTCAAGCTATAAAAATTTTCCAACATCGGCACGATCTAGAAATTATTGCTTCCGATTTTTCTTCCGAGATGATTTCCTTGGGAAAGAAGAACTATCAAGAACTCATTTTGCAAGACCAACATATTAGCAGAGTTCAGTCCCACTTGTCTTTTGTTCAAGCCGATGCCATGGACTTATCTCACTTTGACAGTGAAACATTTGATGGTATTTATTCTGTGGGGGCAATTAAGCATTTTCCCGATCGAATTCGTGGACTTAATGAGTGCATTCGTATTCTTAAACCAGGGGGAAAAATATTCTTTTCCGAGTTTTTCGCAGAAGCCTCAGTAACAGACATGATGAATTTGATAAAGCATGTCAGAATACCAGATTTCCTCAAACCCACCTTTTCTCGTTTTCTTCATAGCAAACACAAAAAACTGGTTCCAGACAAAGCAGATATAGAAAAATGGGAACAAGAGCTTTCTTCAAAGGGTTTTGCCTGTTCAGAATATTTGCCGGGATATCCATTTTTTATGTTGAAACTTGATAAAAAATAGAAAATTCCTTTAAATGTCAGGCTTTTCTGTTTTTCTCTTCTTTTGTTTGCTATCTTCTCGTCAATTTATGACTGGATGTGTAAAAGCCAAATTTATGTCGCTCCCAGTTTTGTTCGTGAGAGATACTAGCATTTTTGACCAACACTAATCTATTTTCCGATCATTTTCTCAAAATCAAGGAGGTTTAAACCAATGATTGTCATAATGAAAACTGATACCCCTAACTTAGAAATTCAAAGAATTATCCAAGAATTACAAACTGAGAGTATTACACCTGAAAAAATTGTCGGTAAACACAAAGTCATAATTGGTTTAGTAGGAAATACCACTACTCTCAATCCTGAACACATTCAACAACTAAGTCCTTTTATTGAAAAGGTGATGCGGGTTGATAAGCCTTTTAAGAGAGCTAGTTTAGAATTTCGTCATGGAGAACCCACAGAAGTCTCTGTCCCCACTCCCAATGGAGTTGTGGTTTTCGGTCAAAATCATCCCATTGTGACCATTGCTGGCCCCTGTTCCGTAGAAAATGAAGCAATGATTGTCGAGACTGCTTGCCAAGTGAAGGCTGCGGGAGCCAAGCTGTTGCGAGGTGGAGCCTACAAGCCCCGAACCTCACCTTATTCTTTCCAAGGGCATGGTGAGAGTGCCTTGGCTTTGCTAGCAAAAGCTCGCGAGGTTACAGGCTTGGGTATAGTCACTGAAGTAATGGATCCGGCTGACCTTCCTAAAGTTGCTGAGGTAGCTGATATTGTCCAAATTGGTGCCCGTAACATGCAGAATTTCTCACTTTTGAAGCAATTAGGAGCAATTAATCAGCCAATTTTACTCAAACGAGGAATGGCAGCTACTATTGAAGATTGGCTGATGTCCGCCGAGTACATTTTGGCAGCAGGGAACCCCAATGTGATTTTGTGTGAGCGAGGAATTCGCACCTTTGACCGAAAGTATACGCGAAATACTCTCGATCTTGCTGCCATTCCCGTTCTGCGAACTCTCACTCACTTGCCCATCGTGGTCGATCCCAGCCATGGTACGGGAAAAGTAGAGTATGTACCAACGATGGCCAAAGCTGCGATCGCCGCTGGGGCAGATTCTCTGATGATTGAGGTTCACCCCAATCCTGCCAAGGCTCTCTCAGATGGTCCTCAGTCTCTAACACCAGCGCAATATGAGGCTTTAATGCAGGAAATAGCTGTCATTGGTCCAGTTTTTGGTCGTCAGTCTCAAAAATTTCCTCGCTCGACAGGGACATCTTTCTCAACTGCCAAGACTTTGCCAAAAGCGCCCCTAGCTATGTAGAAGCTCCCAATCTAAATTTCTAGCCGGCAATTTCCTGTAGGCTAGTTTAACTCACTGAATAAACCTGAATTTAAACCTGAATCAACCTGAACTTTTCGGGATTTTTTCTACCAACTATTTCCGACATCATAGGAATATATCGAACAGGTTAGTAGGTACTTAGAGACTTACAGGAAAATAATCATCCAGCCTTCACCCAGTAGTTCTCTGTAGTCACAAACCCTTAACCTAACCCTGGCTGGATGATTATTTTCCTGTAAGTCTCTAAGTACCTACTAACCTGTTCGATATATTCCTATGATGTCGGAAATAGTTGGTAGAAAAAATCCCGAA
>JASJEK010000103.1 GCA_030064915.1 Xenococcaceae cyanobacterium MO_234.B1 | reverse complement strand
CGCAAACGGGGCGTATAAACTCCGCAGCTCCCGCTACGGAGACAGCCCCTTGGGAACGCGCGAGCTGCTGTCCCGTAGGTTGAGAAATAAACGAAAAGGGTCGAATAATCGACACAAGTTAAACCAAAAAATAGCTAGGCTACAGAGCGCGTATATCTGACACTCGTAAAGATTGGCACTTTAAGCTAGCTCATCATATGTGTGATGGTGCTGGAATGATATTTATTGAAGATATCAAATCAACTGTAGGAAGCAAAACCTCAAACCAGAAAAGTCAAGGGGCTGTGACTCGAATCGAATTCGAGTCCTTGAAAGCCCCGCCCCCCTATCCACCCCCGCGCATTTTCAATGCGCTAGGGAACGCGCACCAAGACAGGCGGTCGGGCAGATCGTCTCAGAAAATGTCTGTGGACTTCATTGCGACGGGGAGTAGCGGTGCGACCCCGGTCGGGTTTCCCGACCTAGGGAACGCGCACCAAGAGATCGGTCACGATGCTCGCTTTTAGTGGGGGAAGAAGCAGAAAACTAGCATCGTGAGGTGTTAGAATCCCGCGCCAGAGACGCGGGAGTATGTCAACCAAGAATGGATATTGGTGAGTTAAAGTAGTACAACCTAATAGAGGTATTATCAACATTCAATTCTCATGTCCATCTCTTTTGATGCTACTGCTGCCCAAAAACGTATTGACCAATTTTGGTCTCTATCTGCCAGCTTTGGTATGGAACGCAATGCCTACCATAACTACCTCAACGAAATTGTTAGCGATCGCTATGCTCTAATTAAAGGTTTACAATTACTACGTGATGAACTCCAATTAGCAGCAGCTAGTGAAACAGATATTCAAGCTTGTGGAGCAGATTTTAGCTTACCTAGTGTAGTTACTACCTTAGCTTATACCAACTGTGGCGATCGCATCCATCAAGGGGAAGCTACTAAACGTTATCGGGATGTAGTAGCCTCACGCTTTGCTACCCTCTCGGAGATTGGAGAACTCAAATTAGAGGCTTTTTTTCCAGCAGGGGGTGGTACTGATAATGGCTCTACTCTAGCCCATGTAACTGTTGCCCATCAACTAGATGAGCCGTTACGGCAGCAACTATATAACGGTAATTCTCAATCAATGGCATTGGTAGCAATTGACTTGAAAACTCATGTCGGGCGTTTAGAAGAAGGAGGACAGAGAATTTATGGGCAAACTCGCGAATCTCCTTGGCGAGAACCCCGGGCAGCCTGTGGTGCGATCGCTGGTGCCTTGAATCATTACCAGCCTCATAACCTAATTCATCGTCGAATTCGGGGCGATCTAGGAGAAGAGAATTTCCAATATCTTTCCCATCAGCAAATTTTGACAGAAGAAGGTGTTGATATTACTATGGCAGTTGCTGCTGCGATTGTAGCTATTCGAGGCATAAAGAATACAGCAATGGCTTTAACCCAAGAAATGGATGAACGGGGATTAGCTCATCTGACGGCAAGTACAACAGTTAATCGTCCCTCACGAGATGACTTGGTGATTTATTTAGCCAGAGCCACAGTGTTTGGGGGAAAAGTGCGGATTCAAAGTATGGGAACCAAAGCTGAACGTTACAGTGGCAAGCTAATTACCTATGCTGGCGAACAACGGTTACAACTAATTTATGACAACCAAGACAGCAATAATTTACCGATCCAAGACATCCCCTATACACTAATAAAAAATTAAGCTCTATTCACTGTAATACAAGGGTTCCGACCGTTGACGGCGACGCAGGGTCTTCGCCTATTCTCTTGTTGAAAAAATCATAACTCTGAATTCCGAACTCAAGTTATTCTAGAGTTAAAACTGAAAAGCATTAAACCGAGTAATGATATATCATTGTCAATAGAGAGAACTAATTGAGATTATATCCTATGCCTCACTACACCGCGGATTCGTTAAAGGCAGAGCTAAATGCAAAAGGTTGGCGGATGACACCACAACGGGAAAAGATTCTCCATGTGTTCCAAAACCTTCCTAAAGGAGACCATCTAAGCGCAGAAGAATTACACGATCTTTTAGAGCAGCGCAATGAAGGGATCAGCCTTTCTACTATTTATCGTAGTGTCAAGTTGATGACTCGTATGGGTATCTTACGGGAGTTGGAATTAGCAGAAGGACATAAGCATTACGAACTCAATCAACCCTATCCCCATCATCATCATCATATTGTTTGTATTCAATGCAATAAAACTATTGAATTCAAAGATGACTCTATATTAAAACACAGCTTAAAACAGTGCCAGAAAGAGGGATTTCAATTGATAGATTGTCAGTTAACAGTGATGACCATTTGTCCTGAAGCCTTAAGGATGGGATGGCCTTCCGCTTTACCTAGTGACTGGTGTTGCACTCGTGTGATTTCTGAAAGTTGATGAGAAAATTAGTTGTGGCCACAGGTAATCCTGGGAAACTCCAAGAGATGGAGGAATATCTTACTGGTAAGAATTGGGTCTTGACTTTAAAACCCCAGGAATTAGAAATAGAGGAAACAGGGACTACTTTTAGGGAAAATGCTTGTTTAAAAGCTTCCCAAGTCGCTCAAGCGATGGGAGAATGGGCGATCGCAGATGATTCGGGACTAGCAGTAGATGCTCTAAATGGTGCCCCTGGTATCTATTCGGCTCGTTATGGTGCAACTGATACAGAAAGGATTACTCGGTTATTAAAGGAGTTAGGAGATAATCCTAACCGCAAAGCTCAATTTGTTTGTGCGATCGCTATAGCTGCTCCTGATGGTTCAATAGCACTACAGACAGAAGGCATTTGTCCAGGAGAAATTTTAGATTCTCCCCGTGGTCAAGGAGGGTTTGGTTATGACCCAATTTTTTATGTTCCCCAATGGCAACAAACTTTTGCCGAAATGACTCCTGAGACTAAAGGAAAGGTAAGTCATCGAGGATTAGCTTTTGAGCAGCTATTACCCCAATTAAAAACTATATAAAGAATTTGACGACTCCCACCGCTAAACCCTCAGCTTTCTGAACGAAACCTTCGTGTTTGAGCGGGGGATTCTAATCCTCACGAAGTTAGATTTCTGTTTCTCTCAGATTGGGTTTAACCAAACATCCCGATTTTACTAGCCAAGACTAGGTACAGAAGATGTCGAGCCAGATTCCCCTTCACAGATAATTAGACAGAGTTGCTCTTTCTCTGACAGGACGCGCCCCGCCCCCCAAAGTATTAGTTCAACTGTTGCCCTAAAGTTTTACTCTTTCCAGGGTTTAGTGGTTAAAACCTCATACTTTAGCTATTTGGTTGACTTGGTTCAATTGCAACTCTGGCAATATTTTAGCGGTCTTCGGTTGCCGAACTATCCGACTCAATACACCTTTAATTCGGTGTTGAAATCATTATACAGTTACCAAAAACGTTGGTTGTTAAAGATTGTGTGGCTAAATTGTTAAGTTATCGCCCTCCCTTTCGACGCGAAGCGAACGTTCTCCCATCCCTAAAAATAAAGCTTTAGCTTTATTTTGTAGCGTGGTTCTTCTCCCTCGTAAAAGATAAAACTAGGGATTTAGATACTTAAGGGCGATACATCTGGTAAATTAACTAAAGTTGACGAGTGAACCCGCGTCGGCGACAGACGCAAGGGAACGCACGAGTCGTGACAAAAAAATATATTAGTTGTCATTAATTAATCTGGATGCACATTGCTTGGTTGGGAAAAAAATCACCCTTTTGCGGAAACGTTACCTATGGTCGGGAAATTACTAACGCGCTACTAGAGAGAAAACATCGAGTTAGTTTTCTTCATTTCGCACAAGCAGAAACCAAGCATCAGAATGGTAATGATTGTCCAGAAGTGGCTCTACCTTTCATCTATAAGTCTCAGGTTTATACCATCCCTACTCTGAAAGCGAGTAAGATCTTAATGCGATCGCTGCAAGAATTAAAGCCTGATTTAGTTCATGCTTCCCTCACTCTATCACCCCTGGATTTTCTCCTACCAGAAATCTGTCAAGAACTTAATTTACCCCTAGTTGCGACTTTTCACCCCCCCTTTGATAGCAAAATTCGCAATCTTAAATCCAGTACTCAATATTTAACCTATCAACTTTATGCTCCTTTTTTAGCTCATTATGACCGCACCATTGTTTTTAGTGAAATACAACGGGATTTACTGGTAAAACTGGGGGTTAATAATAACAAAATTGGGATTATTCCCAATGGTGTTGATGAACAAAAATATTCTCCTGGTTATTCAAATCTGAAATATCAGCTACAAGCGAAGAAACTCTTTGTGTATCAAGGGCGCATTGCCACAGAAAAAAATGTAGAAGCTTTGCTTAAAGCCTGGAAATACTCAGCGATGGGGGATGACAGTAAATTGTTGATTGTGGGAGATGGGCATCTGAGAGCTTCTTTGCAGCCTTATTATGGCAAGGAACATAATATTATTTGGTTTGGTTTTGTCGCTGAAGAAGAGCGACGTATTGATATTCTCAGAGCAGCAGATGTGTTTATTCTCCCTTCTTTAGTGGAAGGTTTATCTATTTCTCTGTTGGAAGCAATGGCTTGTGGTGTAGCTTGTATTGCTACTGATGCTGGGGCTGATGGAGAGGTTTTAGAAGGTGGTGCAGGAGTGGTTTTGGATACTCAAGGGGTTACTACTCAACTCAAAACCTTATTACCATTATTTCGCGATCAACCAGAAATGACGACTTTGTTGGGTCAAAAAGCCAGACAAAGAGTTTTGCAACGTTATACTCTCAGTCAAAATATTAGTCGTCTGGAACAACTTTATTCAGAGGTATTATTACAAAAAAAACTCATTACAGAAGAAAGATAAATTTTTGAGCTAATAAACTACATATTTGTTCATAGTTTTTCTTCTCTCGACAGTTCTTATCTTTCTAGAAAACGATACAAAAGCAATGGAGATATTACGAGCCAAATAAGAAATACTATCCAAACTCGGCCGGCAATAATATTGTAGTCGTTCAACAGTTTACTCCATGAATTTCCTACGATATAGTAACCAAACAAGAATTCAAAGGCAACAGTCAGCCCCAGCCAGATCAGACCAATCACAAGGGCTTGTTTAGATGACTCAAAATACCAAAAGCCTTTCAATGTCCAAAGGTAAAGACTAAACAGTAAAATCCCAGTCAAAGTTGAAACTTGATGAGAACGCAACTCTCCGAGATATTTCCCGTAAGTGACCTCTCTAATTGTGCCATTAATGATGGCAATCAACACCATTGGAATCCATGCCAGAATGTAACGTAATATCATTGTTTTTTTCTAAAAACAGAAACATTGATTTGTCTGAAATTATTGATTTTTGATGTCAATTAAAACAAACACCACTGCTTACTGCTTACTGTTAAAAATAGCTTGCTCTACTTCTTGAATAGCGGTTGTCAAATCTTGATTAACAATACAGATATCAAACTCATCACAAGCAGCGATTTCCGCTTTTGCCGTAATTAAACGTTGATTAATGGCAGATTCAGAGTCTTTCCCCCGTTCTCTGATTCTAGCTTCCAATTCTTCTAGAGAAGGAGGCAAAATAAAGATGCGGAGGGCATCAGGAAAAATATTAGCGATCGCTCTTGCCCCCACTAATTCTATTTCTAGCAATACCCACTTACCAGCATCAATTAATTCTTTGACCTTGGTTTTAGGTGTACCGTAATAGTTACCAGCATATTCTGCCCACTCTAAAAAATTCGATTCGGCGATCGCTTCTTGAAACTCCGCCTTACTCATAAAATAATAATCCTGACCATCTACTTCTCCAGGACGGGGGTTTCTGGTAGTAGCAGAAATCGAGAGATGAAGTTGGGGATGATTTGGTAATAGCGATCGCACTATCGTCCCTTTCCCTACTCCCGATGGACCAGTAATAACGATTAATTTACCCTGTGGCATTGAATTCAAGAATTAGTTAGAGTTACTAGGGGTTTCCTTTGCCCCTACAAAACGATGGGCAACGGTTTCTGGTTGAATGGCTGATAAAACCACGTGAGAAGAATCGGTAATAATGACGGCGCGAGTCCGACGACCATAGGTAGCATCTACTAGTTGTCCTCTGTCCCTAGCTTCGGTAATAATCCTTTTGATAGGGGCAGACTCGGGGCTAACTATAGCAATGATACGGTTAGCAGAAACAATATTACCAAAACCGATATTAATTAACTGGATATCCATAAGATTCAAAGGTATTAGAGGCTAATGGAGAGATTAAGCAAATATAATCTTAATGTTATAGATAAAAATCTTGCTTTACAAGCTCTAAAGTCATGTTTTACCGATTTATTTCTTAAATTTTAGCTTTTTTTCAGCTTTTTTCACATTTCGCTAAATTAACAGTACAAAATACAGTACACAATTTTTATGCAGCCTTTTGACTATACGACTTTAACTGCCATTCGTGGAGAATTGGTTAGGAACTGGATCCCAGCCCGCATCGAACAAGTATATCAGCGCGATCGCTTTACCATTGCCCTAGCATTACGAACTATTAAGCAGCGAGGCTGGTTAACGATTTGTTGGCATCCTCAAGCAGCAAGGGTGTGTATTGGGGATCCTCCCCCTCGGACTCCTGATACTTTTACTTTTAGTGATCAACTACGCCATCAATTTAAAGGATTGGCTTTGACTGGGATTGAGGCGATCGCTCCTTGGGAAAGAGTCTTAGATTTTCAGTTTGCTAAACGCCCTGGAGACCCTATTTTGTGGCATCTTTATGTGGAAATTATGGGCAAATACAGTAATGTGATTCTAACTGATGCTAATAATCAAATTATCGCTCCTGCTCGTCAAGTTAGCTCTAGTCAATCTAGTGTGCGTCCCATTCAAACAGGACAACCTTACGAAGTCCCACCACCCCTTACAGGAACTTTCCCCAAAATAGATGAGTCTTGTGACCGCTTCCGAGAAAGAGTTAGCTTGATTCCTGGTCAACTACAACGTCAATTACTCAAGTCCTATAGGGGTCTCAGTCCAGCAGTAGCTACAGAAATTACTACCGCAGCAGGGATCAATCCCCAAGAGACAACAGAGAATTTAAACGATGCTGATTGGGATAACTTATTTATTTACTGGCAAAAATGGCTTAAAATGCTGGCTCAAGAAGAATTTTATCCAGGTAAAACCCCCCAAGGTTACACTGTTTTGGGTTGGAGAGAAAATCAGCCAACTGATAACCTACAAACTCTGATTAATCGTTATTACAGCGATCGCATCAATGTCGAACAATTCCAACAATTACGCCATCAACTCCAACAGAAAGTCACTAATTGTTTAAAAAAACTGCAACGGAAAGCAGATAATTTTCGTACCAGATTACAACAATCGACAGAAGCAGACAACTATCGTCAACAAGCTGACCTGCTTATGGCACACTTGCATTTATGGCAACCAGGAATGGAATCTATTAGTTTAAATGATTTTGTTACAGGTGAATTAGTTAAGATCAAACTCAATCCTGAAAAAAATGCGGTGCAGAATGCCCAATATTTCTACAAAAGTCATCAAAAACTTAAACGAGCGAAAGACGCAGTAATTCCTTTATTGGAAGAAGTAGAAGCAGAAATCAATTATTTACAACAAGTCCAAACTAATCTCAGTCAACTAGAAAATTATAATCATACAGAAGACTTACAGGCTTTAGGCGAAATCCGTGACGAATTAATTGAAGAAAATTATCTTCAAAGTAACCGTCCATCTCAAAAAAGCCAAGATAACTCTCAACCCCATCGCTACATAACCCCTTCTGGATATCAATTATGGGTAGGGAGAAACAACCGCCAAAATGATCGCCTCACCTTTCGCACGGCTAATGATTACGATCTGTGGTTTCATACCCAAGAAATACCAGGAAGCCATGTGTTGCTGCGTCTTGAACCTGGAGCAGTCCCTCAAGAAGCCGATTTACAATTTGCTGCGGACTTAACGGCTTACTACAGTCAAGCAAGAGAAAGTGATATTGTTCCTGTAATTTATACTAAGCCCAAAAATGTTTATAAACCCAAGGGTGCAAAACCAGGAATGACAATCTACAAGCATGAGACAGTGATTTGGGGTCGTCCTCAAGTAATAAGTCAAAAGTCAAAACTGGTTAGTTAAAAGGCTTGCCTATTACCCAATCACCAATCAATAGTTAATTTTTTTTACAATTTGTCCGTATCTTCTGTTACAATTCTTAGTGAGGACGATCAAAGCTTGCTAGATTGGGAACGCGCAGCTAAGATTTCCCCAGGATTAACAACAACAACAACTATTTAAAGAAACCAGCGACGCGATCGCTGGTATTTTATTTCAAAACTTTACTCCTTAATTAAGTTTTATTTTAAGATAATACCGTCAGTATTAACCTCTCCTACACCCTTGACACTTTTGACAACAGAGACAATTTTTTCTAACGTAGTGCGATCGGGTACACTACCTTTGAGAACTACAGTATTAGCTTTTTGTGCGACATAGACTTTAGCCGAATCAGGGATATCAGGCATAGTATCTAAAGCTTTTGCTACTCTTTTTGCTAAGGCATGCTCGTCGTATTCACCGCTAGCTCCCAATTTTTCTGGAGCAATATTTGTTGCAGTCTTACTATTAGAGACATTAACTATATTAGAATCAGGAGACTGACTAGAATTACTATCACTTTTACTAGATTGACTACCGCCACAAGCTGCTAGAGTCATAGTAGCTAGCATTGCTACACCAATAAGTATTAATTTAGAAGAGGTAAATTTCATTACGGTTGTTTTCCTCAACGAGAAGATATTTGTATATTAGCTATATTGTATTATATATGTAAATATTAAGATAATTAATGTTTATTTAAATTAATGTTTATTTCAAAAATGTAAAATCCCTGCTCGCTAATATAAATAAATAGACAAAGTATTTTTATAAAAATTTTAAATTTTTCAGACCGGAAGAGCTAAAGAATTAAAACGTACTTTTCCACAACATAGTGACTTTTATGTTGGCTTATATGGCTAAACCTGGGTCAATTTTTGGTTTAATCTTTCTGAAAAAATAACTCAATGGTCAAAACCCTTACTATTCCCGATTCCCCACTCACTATTCCCTTTCTTCACCTATAGCTGAGTGGGTAAGTGCCATATAGTTCTTGCATCTAAAGAGACTCTTCCTGCTGGCAGATTTGCCATTGACAATGGTGGATTGGTCTTTTTGACAACTTTATCTCTCTTGCTTCACATTTGACTCAACATCTTACCAAAAATCCGAAGTTGTTTCTGGAGACTCCTAACCTTCCACCTTGCTTGATCCCACTGCTCTTTCTGGGATACTGCAATAGTTCTTTAATGTCCTGGAAGTACTTACTTTGACGTTTCCGATAGCAAACGAGCAGAAAATAACGCTGGACCTATAGCGTATAATTCATGACATAAAATTTTGAACTGATTGACCTATAATCTTCCCATCTAGAAAGTAATTAACAATGACACAAACTGCTCTTCCTAAGAAAAAAATATCTGATTGGCAACCAGAAAATCCAGAATTTTGGCAAACGAAAGGAGCGAAGGTTGCCAATCGTAATCTCTGGTCTTCTATTCCCTGTTTGTTATGTGCTTTTGCTATCTGGCTTTGCTGGAGTATTATCACAGTTCAAATGAAGAACTTAGGGTTTCCATTTGACAATAATCAATTGTTTACCTTAAGCGCAGTTGCCGGACTGACTGGAGCAACTTTACGCATTCCTAATTCCTTCTTAATCGCGATTTCTGGAGGTAGAAATGTAATCGTTTTAACCACGGCCCTCTTAATTATTCCCGCATTAGGAGCCGGAGTTTCCTTACAAAATCCTGAGACTCCCTATAGTGTTTTTGTGGTTTTAGCATCTTTGTCAGGCATTGGCGGTGGTAATTTTGCCTCATCTATGTCTAACATCAGTTTCTTTTTTCCTAAGAAAAATCAAGGTACAGCTTTAGGTTTAAATGCTGGCTTAGGAAATGTGGGTGTTAGTGTCATGCAGGTTTTATTACCATTCGTCATGACTTTTGCTTTATTTGGTTCCTTAAGTGGTCAGGGAATGCCTTTACCTAAAGATGTTGGGGATAAAGCTGCTGGTACTTTGGTTTGGCTACAAAATTGTGGACTGGTTTGGGTGCCAATTTTAGTTATTTTGGTAATTAATGCTTGGTTTAATATGGACAATTTACCCACTTCCAGCCCTGATGTCGGTTCAAAACCAAAAGATACTGTAACAGCTTTATTCAAGTCTTTAGTGCTAATTCTCTGCGGTTTTTTAACTGCTTCTATTGGCTTATATATGCTGCTCAAGTTAGAGATTAATATGTGGATTGTTTTACCGATAACTATTGCTTTAACAGTAGTAATTATGGGGATGATACAAAAACCATTTAAAATTTCTCTTTCTCCTCAATATCGCATTTTCAAGAATAGACATAACTGGATCATGACCTGGTTATATACCATGACTTTTGGTTCCTTTATTGGGTATTCTGCGGCTTTTCCTTTGTTAATTAAAATTGTCTTTGGTGAGTTGCCTGACGGCTCAGTAAATCCCAATGCTATCAATCCTTTTGCTTATGCCTGGTTAGGTCCTTTAGTCGGTTCTTTAATTCGCCCAATAGGTGGTTGGTTATCAGATAAATTTGGTGGTGCTAATGTTACTCATTGGGACACCATTGTAATGATTGGGTCTGCTTTAGGAGTTGCCTATTATGTTAAACAAGCTAGTGCTTCGACCACTCCGGAAATCTATTTCATCCCCTTTCTCATTCTGTTTTTAATTCTGTTTGTTACTACTGGAATTGGTAATGGTTCAACATTTCGGATGATTCCCATTATTTTTGAACCAAAGCAAGCTGGACCTGTTTTAGGTTGGACTTCGGCGGTTGCTGCCTATGGTGCTTTTATTATTCCTAAGGTTTTTGGGGCTCAAATTAAGGCTGGCCATCCTGAATATGCACTCTATGGTTTTGCCCTATATTATCTCAGTTGTTTAATCGTCAATTGGTGGTTTTATGCCAGAAAAAACGCAGAAACTCCTTGTTGATTTAGCTTGATTTAGGTTGAATTAGAATGGGTTATTAAGAAGTTTAGATATGCCAAAATTAATGAGAGAACAATCTTCAAATAATCAGAATTTAATTCTAAGTAAAATCTGTGAATTGACGAATTTTCCCTATGGTGAAATTTGGCTCCCTAAAGCCGAAAATAATTTATTAGAACTTAGCTCTAATTATCATGTTGTTTTCGGTAATCATCAAGATGATTTAGAACTTTTTCACCAATGCAGTCAAGACTTTATCCTCTCTAAAGGTGAAGGATTGCCGGGAAGAGTCTGGTTAAACCAAGAACCGGAATGGATACTAAATGTCTCTGCTGAATCTGAAGGATATTTTTTGAGGAATAAAATTGCTGGAGTTTGTGGAGTTAAAACAGGCTTTGCTATTCCTGTAATATTAGAGGAAAAAGTCTTAATGATTCTGGCTTTTTTTACCTGTGATGTTCGTGCTTATTCTTCTGAATGTATAGCGTTAGCGAGGTATTCAGCAATAGAACTCTCAAACCCAAAAGCTTATTCTTAGGAGATTCTGAGCTGTTGATTTGACCTTGTGACTACTCCCGATGCTAACTGCAAGCAGTATAGCGCGGGCTTCTATTGTCGCCAATAGACCTTGCTGTCCCTCGCCACTTATCTAGTTATTTATGTAATAAGCTTTACTACTGAAATCTATTCTGTACAACACAACCGTTTCAGAAATTGTAACAATCATTTACAAACACTCTCTTAGGGCATCTGACCCTAGCGATCTGCAACGAGGATTAAATACGCTAGGGCATAGCGGAATCTACGCTTGGGGAGAGACTCCCTCTTGGGCGGTTGGGGTAACTCTGTCGTCTAACGGAGACTCGTTGAACCAAGAATCCTCACGCCTTTAGGCTGAGGAGTGTCAAAACTCGCCAAGCCTTCCCACTTCCTCAGAACTTGAATATTTATCTAAGTGAGCGGTTTGAGCTACGCTTATTTGCGGAGCAAAAAGCGATGGGATGAAAGCGAACCAAGAGCTTGAGTAGTATAAATTTTTGACACAAAATCTTCACATAACAAAGGCTGTGAACATTGTATAATGCTTGTACTCCGCACTCAAGTTGAGATGTCCAGTTAGCCGTGAAGCAAGCATTTCAATATAAATTGTTGCCAAGCACCAGTCAGCGCCAAGAGATTGACCGCTGGTTGGATATGCTGCGCGCACAATATAATTACTTACTTGGCTCAAGGTTTAACTGGTGGCAGTACAATCGCTCTGATTGCATAATTCCTCAAGGAGAATTCTGTCAAATTGCTTGTTCTGTTGGCAGTCAAGTTTTAAGAGACAATCCTGATTGGCATTCACAATCAGCTAGCTTACCTCAACTCAAAAAAGAGCGACCTTGGTACAAAGATGTATATTCCCAGGTACTTCAAGACTGCGTGAAACGAGTTAAGCTATCATTTCAGAGATTCATCCAGGGCGACAACCAAGGGAAACGTAGCGGTAGACCTCGCTTTAAAAGTCGAAATCGTTATCGCACTTTCACCTATCCTCAAGCGAAAGATAATTGGCTCATTGGCAACAAAATTAAACTGCCAAAATTAGGATTAATTAAATATATTAGCCATAGACCAATTCCCGAAGGTTTTAAACTTAAAACTGCTTCCATTACTAAAAAAGCTGATGGCTACTATTTAACGTTAATTGTTGAGGATCAATCTGTTCCTGAGTTGGAGCCTGATATTGTGCTCACAGAAGATAATTCAATTGCCATAGACTTGGGTCTAGAAAAGCTATATGTTGACTCACTAGGTCATCAAGTATTGCCACAAAAGCACTTGAGAAAATCTGAGGACAAATTAGCTAAATTGCAACAGAAGTTAGCAGATGATACTCGCAGTAGTAAGGCGAAAAAACTTATACGGCGAGTAATAGCTAGATTGCACCAGAAGATAGCTAGACAGAGAAAACAATGGCACTACGAAGAAGCAAAAAAACTGTGCCAAAAGGCGGCAGTAATCTTCATTGAAGATTTAAAAATTGCCAATCTTCGTCGGAGAAACAAGCCCAAGAAAGTCGAAGGTCAATATTTAGCAAATGGTCAGTGCAGAAAAGCTGGCTTAAATAAAAGTTTTTCTGATTGTGCGATAGCTCAGTTTGTAAAAATACTGCAACACCAAGCTAAAAAAATGGGAAATAAAATCCTTAAGGTTAATCCCAGAAATACTAGTCAGTACTGTCCAATTTGTCTTAATTTTGTACCGAAAGACCTGTCAATGAGGCAACATAATTGCCCACATTGCAAAGTATCTATCGATAGGGACTATGCAAGTGCTTTGCTAATTAAAAAACTGGGGCTGGGCGTCGTCTCAGTATAAAATGCTTGAAGGCTATCATTAGCTGTAAAGAAGCTACCTCCTATCGGTTTACCGAAGGGGCGTAGAGTACGTCACCAAATTGCAGTTGGCAGTTTTGATACTTGATGGAGAGAAGAATTAACGATAGATTCAGAAACTTGGGGTACAGTTTCCAAAATTTCCACATTGATACTGACTTTAACTAGATGAGAACCTGGTTGTTTCCCGATGGATTCGGCGGTCTCGCCGCAGGCGAGGCACTGCGTGATCTCTTGAGTGAGATCGGGGCGTTGTCCTGTAATTGGGTTACGCAACACACAACGGTCCCATTCATAATCCGCCTGGGAATTTATACTAAGGATGTAATAGTTGTCCATGGGTCTTATTGGCTTGACTTTTTATTCAACATAATTCTATACCAACTACCACGAATTTGCAATTTCCATCATTGGTAAGTGCAACAAAGCCAAAAACTCTGAACTCCTTACGCGCAGCGGGATACCGCAGGTCACTCCGTACGCTTAGCGGGATCCGGTCGGGCACTCTGAATTCCGAACTCAAGTTGCATTATTTTTCTTATTAACTACTATTTAAAACTAGACTATTTAAAACTAGATGTATGATTACAGAGAACAGCGCGGAAACAATCATGTTAGGTCAAAAACTCCTCCAATCAATTTTAAAGAAAATTTTAAAGAATAATAGTAGGGGCGTATGGCATATGCCCAAGAATCTATGGTGTGCGCCCTTGTTAGCATTGGTAGGAGCAACTATGGTTCTATTAACCAACCTCAAGCCTACAGTGGCAGCAGAAAAAGTAATTTTTACTTATGGTTTAGTATCTCAGTCAGTTTCCATAGAGGAATTAGAAGCTTTTGCTGCAACAGGAGAAGTTTCCCGTTCTTTGCGCTTCTTACTGAATTTCAGTGGACAAAACCCTGATTTAGTTCGTTGGTTGCTGATTCAAGAGTTTCCTACTAATACAGTGATTATGTCCAAGTTACTTAATACACTGGTGGGAGAGTATGCTCTGAGTCAAAGTAGTAATGTAGTTCATTCCCGGTCACAAAGAGGAGATATATACGCTATTCGAGGGGCTTTAATTACTTCTAGTAGCGACGATCAGCGAGTTTCTCTCTTAGAGTTATTGCGTAACTATCCTACAGAGCAAGTTTATGTAAACGGGAAGTCTTTGACTAAGATAGGCAAAAAAGCTACCGAAACCTTGGAAAATCTAGAAGACTATATAGAATTCTCCTCCCAAATTTGGCAACAATTTTGGGAATAGTTGAGAAATTTCTAACCTAAGTCACATTTTCTTTTTGCAAAGCAGCATAAGATGATTAGAGATAGTTGACTATAAGTTGGGGTTTAATGCTGACATACCAAGATAAATCTGTAAAAATCCAAAAAATATCGGAAGAGGAGCGCAAAAAACAAGAGCGGATGCGAGATGTTTTCTTACTTCTAGAACAACTGGTGGAACGAGAAGAAGTAACTTTAAAGTTAATTATTGATAGTCTTTATGATGTTGGCTCAATTAACATTGTTAACAAGAAATTTCGCAATCAACCTCTGAACCGATTTTTAAAGGCGATCGCTAGGATGTCGAAACCCGTCTTACGAATTGTGGCATTACGATGGATCAAAAAGAATCTACCCACATTAGTAACCAACTGGCTAGAAGGAAAAGTATCTTTTAAATAGAGTTTGATTTATTTAAGTAGATAAATAATAGTCTTCTTTTTTCTCTTGCTTGCTCTACTTCCTCTGCCGGAGGTGGGGGGACTTTAAGTTATCTGTCGAACTGGTGCAGTTTATTTGTTGGAATATTTACCTCCTTAGAGTCCTTGCTTCTGTTGGCTTTAAACTTAACTACATCTATTAGTGGGTTTTGGTTAAACTATTTTAAGTAACAGTAACGATAAATCAACTTTAGATAATTTGTTTTACATATAATTTCATTCTCTAATTTTTTCCAATTTAGCCACTGATTTGTGATTAGTATGGATACTAGTAAGTAACTTATAGTTTTGGAGAGTAAATATTATGAAAGGCGGTATGACTTGGCATCCTGAAGAAAAGGATAGTAAAGTTAATCAGTATTTAGATAAGGTTAATCATGCACCTTATGCAGTGATTGCTGCAACAGTAGCGGTGATATTTTGTGTTTTTACAGCACTAGTTTTAATGGGTACTTTTTAGGCGAAATAAACAGCAATATTATTCCCAATAATCCAGGAAAGAACCTTGACTAACCCCAGTAAGACGGCGGAATTTGAGTACAGCTTCTGCTTCGCTCAAATTGGCAACAACATCTATTGCCATACGGGTTTTTTCCTGGTCAACATTTTCTACTTGTTTAGGCTGTTCATCTAATTCTAAATACTCTTTAATAAACCGAACAGGAATTAAACTCAAGTCTCGTTTTTGGATGGCTTCGAGGTACATTTCAAATAAAGTTTTAATAATCCTTTTTTGTCCATATCTTTGAGTAGCAAGACGGGGATTGGAAATGACATAAGCCCAAACAATGCGTTGTAGGAATTTAAGCTCTTCTTTCTTGGTTTGGTCATATTGGAGACCGCCGTATGTCAAACTGAGTTGTACAGAAGCAATATAAGTTTGAATTAGCTGGGAACTAATCCTTTTAATCTGGGCTTTTTGCTCAAAAGAGCCTGGGCGGTATTGTCCTCTTAAATTGTAAGTTGCATCAAGAAAGTTTTGAAACCGAGAAGGATTCGCCTCTACCACCTTAGCTACCTTATCGTTAGGTCTTTCTCTTAGCCATTCTTCCACAAAGCGGTTTAACTCATCGCGGTCAGTAGCGAGTAATTCTAGAGGAATTAAACCAGCTAAATAAAAATCCTCTAGGTCATGGACACTGTAAGTGATATCATCAGCAAAATCCATGATACTAGCTTCTATGGTTTGATTTTCATCTTGAGGATTTCTGGCAAACAGAAATGCTTGGTAGTCTAAGTCATAAACAGAGTATTTGCGATACTGTTTAGATTGAGGATTTTGGCGATCGCGTAACCAAGGGTATTTCAGGACAGCATTGAGAGTGGCTCTAGTCAGATTTAAACCACAATAGTCTATTCGATGAATTGCCAGTTTCGTCAGGATCCGAAAAGATTGGGCATTTCCTTCAAAACCGTCACTCAAACCATGCTTGATTGCGCATTCATCTAACTCTTCTTCGGCGGTATGTCCAAAAGGAGGATGACCTAAATCGTGGGCTAAAGCTGCTGCTTCTACCACATCTGGCTCAATTCCCCCCAATTTCTCGGTTATTTCTGGTTGTTTAGCGATTAAACTTTCTGCAAGTCTTTTGGCAACCTGAGCCACTTTGAGAGAATGAGTTAAACGGTTGTGGAACACATGACCTTCTTGAGCCGTGACTACCTGAGTTACTTGTGCCAATCTGCGGAAAGCCGAAGAATAGAGTATGCGATCGCGATCTACTTGGAAGGGATTTCGGCGATCGCCTGGTTTATTGCCTTTTCCCCCAAAAGGATTATATTGTCTTTCGTCCTTTCCTGACATTAGTTAATGGATAAGTATTTTTTTTCTTGAATTAAATAATTCAATGCTAATAACTTACCTCATTAGCTCATCAGTTATCTTCTTCGATTTTGTAATAAAACAGTATTGGCATAGACCTTATCAAACTGAATTGAACGTAAGTGCGACAGTCCCTAGTCGAGCGCGATAGCAGACTAGGGAACGTGCCTTATAAATGCCTGGGGAAATCCCAGGCAACAGGCACTCAGGATAGGACGGTAACGATTTGTGCCGAGCAAGCGAGGTGCATGAGGAATCACCAAACATGGTACAATTCTCTTGCGAGGCATAAATGTAGTAAACCCGCTTTGCCGTAGAGACGACTACCCGTAGCATAAAAGCAACTGGGCAACCAGTCGGCAATAGTCCACCCTCAATCGATACAGCGCTCCGGCAGTGTCCCGAAACCAGAATCGGCACGGACATCTTTAATTTTCGAGGAAACCTCGAAAATCGTGTCCTCATCTAATAGTAGGCAACGTCCCCTTAGATATTTCTGGCTAAAACCAAATATTTAGCCACGGCGTTAGGAACTAGCGTCGTCAGCGGTGCGCGGGGATGGGGGGACTTCAACAAACCGCCATCAACTGTGGGAAGCAAAATATCAAACCAGAAAAGTCAAGGGGCTGTGACTCGAATCGAATTCGAGTCCTTGAAAGCCCCGCCCCC
>JASJEK010000428.1 GCA_030064915.1 Xenococcaceae cyanobacterium MO_234.B1 | reverse complement strand
AACACCCATCTATCTATTCCTACCCAATTACAAGACTGGAAGCAAGGAAACCAACCAAGATTTGCTGGTATTAGTTCCTTTGGTTTTGGTGGTACAAACGCCCACGTTATTGTAGGGGACGCAGCCATAAACCATGTAGAGACGCGATATATCGCGTCTCTACCCCCCCCAAATAATCGTCGTCCATTGCATCTATTAACCCTATCGGCGAAAAACGAACCTGCATTACAGGATTTAGTTGCACAATATCACAACTATTTACAATCCTATTCTGATGTAGCTTTAGAAGATATCTGTTTTACTGCTAATGCAGGACGGACACATTTTAACCATCGTTTAGCAATTACCGCAGAATCTACCCAACAGTTACAAGAGAAACTTGCGGGTTACATATCAGGAAATAAAACTCCTGGTATAGTTAGTAGTGCGATTAATAAAAGCAATAAATCCAAGATGGCCTTTCTCTTTACAGGACAAGGTTCACAGTATGAAGGAATGGGTTATCAACTCTATCAAACCCAACCCACATTCCGCAAAACTCTTGATTATTGTGCAGAGATATTGCAATCCTATCTGGGTGTGAATTTAACAGAAGTTATTTACCCCACTTCCGAAAGTAAAAAATTATCTCTACATCAAACACAATATACTCAACCAGCTATTTTTGCCCTAGAATACGCCCTCGCCCAAATGTGGATATCTTGGGGAGTACAACCAGATGTGGTTATGGGTCATAGTGTAGGAGAATATGTAGCGGCTACTGTTGCTGGGGTATTTAGTTTAGAAGATGGTTTAAGATTAATTGCCGAACGAGGCAAACTAATGCAAGCATTACCTCAAAATGGCGATATGTTTGCCGTATTCGCTGAGGAAGCAACAGTTACTGAAGTAATTAAACCTTATCCAGATCAAGTTACTATTGCAGCAATTAATGGGGAACAAAACATAGTTATCTCTGGGAATAGTGAAGCAGTAAGCGGGATAATTAGTAAATTAGATAGTCAAGGAATTAATAGCAAACAATTAACAGTTTCTCATGCTTTTCATTCTCCTTTGATGGAGCCAATGCTAGAAAAGTTTGAGAAAGTCGCTAAAACTGTTAGCTATTATTTACCACAAATAGAATTAGTTTCTAATGTTACAGGAAACCCTATTAAGGAAGCTATAGCAGATGCCAAATATTGGATTGATCATGTTATCGCTCCTGTGAAATTTGCCCAAGGAATGCAATGCTTACAGGCAGAAAAATGTAATGTATTTTTGGAAATTGGCTCAAAACCGATACTATTAGGAATGGGTCGAACTATTCTCGATCCCCCCCAGCCCCCCTTATCAAGGGGGGTGCGCGATAGCGCGGGGGGATCATTATGCTTACCTAGTTTACGTCCACGAAAATCAGACTGGTCACAAGTAATAAAAAATCTAGCTACTTTATACAGTCAGGGAGTACCTATTGATTGGAAAGGATTTGATAGAGATTATTCCAGAAAGAAATTACAATTACCTACCTATCCTTTCCAAAGACAAAGTTATTGGTTAGAAAAGAACGATAAATTAAGACTGATAAATTCTAAAGGACTATTACTTAATGACATTTGCCATCAAAAAAATTCAGAATTAGATTATTATCAAATTGCCTGGCAAAAAAGCGCTTGCGTAATTAAAACTTTATACCCTGCATTTTCAGCAACAGGTAAATGGATTATATTTGCAGATAGAGACGGTTTAGGAGAACAAATTGCTCAACAATTACAACAATACAACCAAACTTATCTTTTAGTTTATCCTACAAGTGAGTCAAGAAACCTTACTGAAAATAGTTTACATCTTGATTACCATCAATTAGAAGACTTTAAGAAAATAATTGCCCTAAAAGCCGAAATTCAAGGAATTATCTATCTTTGGAGTTTGGATGATAATAGTGATCAAAAATTATCAGTAGCAAATATTACTCGCTATCAAGAAAAAAATTGCACCAGTATTTTACATCTAATTAAAACTTTATTTGCTCAGTCTGTTAATACACCAATTTGGCTTGTTACAAGGGGTACGCAAAATATTGGCGGCGACCATACTATAAAATCCGCAAGTATTAATAGTAATTCTCTCTGGGGATTAGGTAAAGTAATTGCTAGTGAACATCCTGAATATTATGGTGGAATTATTGACCTCAATAGTGTCAAAGAAACAGCAGAAGCAGAAACGATAATTTCTGTAATCAATAATTTTGAACGAGAAGATTATCTAGCACTGCGACAAGACAATATTTATCTACCTCGTCTGAAGAAAGTCAATTCTCTTAGTAATCAACCACTAAAAATAAATTCAGATAGCTCCTATTTAATTACAGGTGGATTAGGTGCTTTAGGCTTACAAGTATCCCAATTATTAGTCGAGAAAGGTGCAAGAAATTTATTGCTTATCGGTAGAAGTAACCCTTCACCAGCAGCCAGGAAAACTATCAAAAAATTAGAAGCCGCAGGGGTAAATATAGAAATTATCCAGGGTGATATATCTAACCCTGAAACCACAAAAATAATGGTAGAGACGCGAAATTTCGCGTCTCTACGGGGAATAATCCACGCAGCAGGAATTATTGATGATGGATTATTACAGAATCAAACCTGGGAGAAGTTTCAAAAAGTATTGGAACCCAAAGTACTTGGTGCTTGGAACTTACATCAATGGACAAAAAATATTGATTTAGATTTCTTTGTTCTATTCTCTTCCATTGCTTCCTTAGTCGGTTCACCAGGACAGGGAAATTATGCAGCAGCAAATGCTACTTTGGACGCGATCGCGCTTTATCGTCAGAGTCTTGGTTTGCCTGCTTTAAGTATTAATTGGGGAGCTTGGGATAATGCAGGAATGGCGGTTAATAAAAGTTTTGAGCGTCAAGGATTAGAACTAATTAAACCCGAACAAGGACTAGAAACTTTGGGAAAATTATTAACAATAGACATCCCTCAAGTAGGAGTATTATCTGTAGATTGGGATGCACTTAGTAAGCAATTTCCTTACATTCGTCAAGCTAATTATTTTTCAGAATTATTAACTGTATCCGAAACCCAAGAAGTAACACCACAAAGAGGCGTTTATCAAGAAATCCTAGCTTTATCTCCTGAAGCTAGAAAAGACTACTTAAGAAATTACTTACACAATGCGATCGCAAATATCTTACACCTAGATAAAGATAATCTCTCATGTTCTGAAAGCTTATTTGATCTTGGTATGGACTCCTTGATGTTGATGGAAGCAATTAATCAACTCAAAGACGATCTACAGTTGATGCTGTATCCTAGGGAATTCTACGAACGTCCTAGAATAGATAGTCTAGCCAAATATCTCGCACTAGAATTTACCAAAACCCACGATAAATCAGTAAGCAGTAAACAGTTATCAGTTACCAGTGGTCAGTTATCAGTTAATAAAGGTCAATCATTAGTAACCAAAAAGAAAACAACCAACAATCCACAACAGATCAGAATTAGCAAGCCAATAGCCTTTATATTATCAAGTCCCCGATCTGGTTCGACTTTACTCAGAGTAATGTTAGCGGGACATCCTGATATTGCTTCTCCTCCCGAATTACATTTGCTACCTTTCGAGACAATGAAAGAAAGACAAAATGAATTAGATGTATCTTACCTCGGAGAAGGTTTGCAACGAGCGTTTATGGAATTAAAAGGAATAGATGCTCAGGAAAGTCAGGAATTAGTAGAAAATTTAGTAGAGAATGATCTCTCTATTTCAGAAGTATATGAGATGTTGCAGCAACTAGCAGGCGATCGCTTGTTAATTGATAAATCTCCTACCTATGCCAGTAATAGAGAGACTTTAGACAAAGCAGAAGCAATTTTTAGCAACGCTAAATATATCCATTTAGTACGTCATCCTTACTCGGTAATTGAATCTTTCGCTCGTATGCGGATGGATAAGTTAATTGGATCGGGAAATTCCGACCCTTATCAACTAGCAGAGTCTATTTGGAGTCAAAGTAATCAAAATATCCTTGATTTTGCAGCAGGAATAGATAAGAACAAGGTCTTACTGGTTCATTATGAGAAATTAGTCTCTCAACCAGAAAAGGTAATGAAAGAAGTATGCGACTTTTTAGAAATACCTTTTGATGCTGCGGTTTTAACACCCTATCAAGGAAACCGTATGACAGATGGAGTTAATAATACCTCCATGTCTATCGGCGATCCTAATTTTCTGACTCGTAAGCAAATAGACCCCAAATTAGCGGATGCTTGGCGAGAAATTAACCTTCCTGCCCCCTTAAACTATCTAGCGCGAGATATCTCTAGCAATCTTAATTATGAACTTCCCCAAGAAGCAGAATTAACTTCCGAAATTGAACACAAGATGGAAGAAATCTTAGTTAATATTAGAGGCTTGCGTCTCTGTCTCTGCACCTGGGGACCAAAAGAAGGCCCTCTCGTCCTCTGTCTCCACGGTATTATAGAACAAGGTGCAGCCTGGTCGGAAGTGGCAATTCGTCTGGCGCAAAAAGGTTATCGTGTGATAGCACCAGACCTTAGAGGACATGGAAAAAGCGATCGCGTAGGCAAAGGTGGATCGTATAATTTAATAGACTTCCTTGGTGATATTGATGCCATTGTAGAAGTATTAGCAGGTAAAGCTTTTACTCTGGTGGGACATTCGTTAGGTTCGGTTGTCGCAGCAATTTTTGCTAGTGTTCGTCCTCAATTTGTGAAAAATCTCATCCTAATTGAAACTATCTTACCCACAGAAGCCCCAGAAGAAGAAGCAGCAGAACAACTTGCAACCCATCTAGATTATCTGGCATTTCCCCCAGAACATCCTGTATTTCCTGACGTAGAAGCAGCAGCAGCAAGATTACGTCAAGCAACTCCTGCAATTTCTCCATCTTTAGCCATGATATTAGCAGAGAGAATCACCGAACCCTGTGAAGGGGGTGTCAGATGGCGTTGGGAGCCTTTATTGCGTACCCGTGCTGGTATTGGATTTAATGGTATCGGGCGATCGCGTTATTTGGGACTGTTAAAACGCATTAAAGCACCTATTACCCTAGTTTATGGGGACAAAAGTAATTTTAACCGCAAGGAAGATTTAAACGAACAACAAGTAGCAATGCCTAATGCGGAGAAAGTAGTATTATCTGGTGGTCATAATTTACCGTTAGAAGAACCCCAGGGTATTGCCAAGATTATTAGTAGTGCTGTGGCCTTGACTACTAAATTTATTCCCTAATTAGCAATGATTACGGTAAATTAACACTTCTTTTATCAACTACTAAACTATAGCCCTACAAATTTAGGTTAGGACAAATCAAATTCTGTAAGGGCTTTTCGCGAAAAGCCCTTACTTTAAATCCTATGTCTTAACCTTCTGACGTATTGC
>JASJEK010000102.1 GCA_030064915.1 Xenococcaceae cyanobacterium MO_234.B1 | reverse complement strand
CCAGCATTGAGACTAGCAGAACGGTGTAATTGATTGGATGTTACGTACAGATAACCATCTGGACCAAAGCTGAAAGCGTCAGGCCAAGAAAGCCGTTCGTCAGTAATGAGTCTTTGGTAACGGCGGTCAGTAGTAATTGCCCCAATCCCATTAGCTGCTAATTCCGAAATATAAATATTCCCCTCTTGGTCAATCGAAATGCCGTCAGAAATTGGCTTGTCGCTGTATAGTTCCACTCGGCTTGCTAGTTCTGCTACACTCAAATTAGGGTTGCAGAGGTCTACAGTTTGTATGCGGTAAATACTGGTACCGTGCATCGGGCCAAAGTACAGCCATTCATTCTGTGCGTCGAGGGCGATCGGATTTACCCCCTCACGGGGTCGAATTATAGTCCCATCAGACTGCTTAACTCTCACTGGCACCCCATCGATCGCCAAGTCAATTTCCTCTGGCATTACACTCTGGTGTCTTTGCAGGACGCGGCGCGCCCACCCTGTCTTTAAATCAACCACAATCAGAGCTGCATTTTCTCCCCCTGCCGGATCGGCAATGTATATAGCATTATGGGTTAAATCTACCGCCAAATCATTGACAAAGGCATTATCCGGGGCGATCGGCGGTGGTAAGTAAATTAACCGTGCCAGTTCGCGATCGCGAGTATCCCACCCTACTAGTTTTGGGGTAGATTTACCTCTAATGCCGTTGTCTAGCATCCAGACAATACCATTAGTATCTGACTGAATGCCCAGCACGGAATCGAGGGCAATTTGTTCGACTTGTCCTCCCTCACTCCATTCTCGATTAGGAAATGCTATTAGTTTACCGTCTGTGGTAATTTCCACCACTCGCATTTCGGGACTGTAAAACTGGTGTAGACTGACGAAGATTTGACCTTCTGGTGTCAGGGTAATATTGCCAGGGGCGAGGGTTAATTCCGCAACTACCTCTAGTCGATTGTTTAGATTAGCAGACATAAAGACCTCTTTTTTGTCTCAACTCCAGGACAAGGTAATTTTGATTTGTGTCCAACACTGTGCCCGTATGCTTTTCCACAGCATCATAAATTTTCCGAACATTCTGGGGAGTTTGTTCCCGCGTTACGTAATCGGTAACTGCCATAATTTACCCTGGAGCCAATTGATGAGTGAAGTAGCCAGTTAAAGCAATATTAATTGCTGCGTGGTTGGATTTCGGAAATCTGAGTTACTTAACTTTTAACTAAAACAACAAATCCATTGGCCGGTATAACGACCCGAATACTTCCAGCATTTGAGGGAATATTGGTGCCAAAATTACCAACCCCATCACCCCCATAAAAATCAGCATCACTATTAAAAATTTCCCGCCAAGAACCATCAGGAAGCCGGGAATTTTCAATGGTATAGCCATCAGCAAAGGGACTATTATTAAGACTGGCTACTATCAAGAAGTCTTCGGTATCATCCCAACGGCGAAAGGCAATGACACGGTTACCATTATGAACATGGAGAATATCGATCTCATGGGATCTTAATCCTGAATGATTACGACGAAGACGAATAACATCTTGATAGAATCGAAACAGTAAACGACCGTTTCCTTCTCGTTCCTCAAAGAGATCCTCTCGGTTATCCAAAAAATCCCGATAGCGGTATTGTTTTTGGGCGCCAATTTCTTCACCCATGAAAAACATTGGTGTACCGGCCGACATCAAAGTCATCCCACAAGCAAAACGGCTTCGCGCTTCCCCATAGGGACGGGTTTCCCCCGTCAGAGGGGCACTATTGACGGCGGAGACAATGGTACGATGGGACTCAATGCGCCGGCCATTAACTTCATAGGAGGCGTTCCCTGCCTCATCATGGGATTCATGATAAACTACTTTATGGTTAGCTGAGGCGGCTAATGCCCCTGCAAAGTAATCCATAGCTAAGGGTCGATTATCGCCAAATCCCGCAGTAGGAATTAGTTTAGCGTATTGAGTGCCCGAACGCGTATCTCCGATGAGATGGTGATAAAACTCCGAATACCAGGTCGCATCAAACCCTAGTCCCCCTTGATTAGAAGAAACCGTCACCAAATCCCAATCCGAATGATCCTCGGCCATTAACATTACTGTGGGTTTAATTAGTCTCAAGGTGCGACTCCATTCCCGTAGGAATTTCGCCCCAAATTGATTCACATTACCCATGGAGCGGCCATCCGCATGAAGTACATTGTAAGAGTGCATCGATGTGGTTTGATCTGCCCGAAAACCGTCAACATGGAAGTCCGTTAACAAGGCCGCCGCACTACTGATAAACATCTTCCGCACCATCTCTTCATGAAAGCGCGGCGAGTAACCCGTGGACATATTATCGATATAACCTCCATCGGGGAAAGACCGTCCATCGGGGTAAAAATAGCTGTTAGAATTCCCCTCATACCAGTAATAGACATTGCCTTCGGGGGTATTGGAATCATAGGCCCATTCGGCCCGTTCGCCATCGGGGGAAAAGTGATTATAGACTACATCAAGAATCACTGCAATGCCGTGGCGGTGGCACTCTCGGACAAAATGCTTCAGTTTGTCTCGACCCCCTGCGCTGTATTCTAGGGCAAAATAATGGGAGGTTTCATAGCCCCAGTTAACCTCATCTCGGAATTCAGACATGGGTAATAATTCCACCGCCGTTACTCCCAAATCTTCTAAATAGGGAATTAGGGCCATAGCATCCTCAAAATTTCCAGGACGATCTTTTCCGTATCCTAAAGCCCCCACATGGAGTTCATAGATCACTAAATCTTCTACCCTTGTCGGGAGGGGTTTATCAGGGTTAAATTCATCTTTCCAGAATTCGTCGGCGGGAATAAATTTGTGTTCAGGCCAGACATCTTCATTGAAATTTTTGGCCACTAACTCTTGATCGACAATCACAGAGCAGCTTTTTGTGCCATCGACATTGATATAATTACCATCGTAGTGTTGCCCCTTGGGATTAACATTTCCTGCCCCAATTTGACAACGAGAATATAAGTCTGTACGATAGGCGGTCTGTCCGTCGTCTTTAGTTACCCTGAACATATAGGGTTTATGGTCGAATTGAGAGAAGTTTGAGAGGTTCGGGTTAGGGACTGTCTGCCATACTCCATCCTCCTGAGGAGACATCTCAAAGGGACCGAGGTTGGCATCTATACCATAACCATCGTCAGCAATATAACCACTTTCCCACGTCCCGAATGCAACTTCCACCTTTTGGGCGTTGGGGGCCCAGACAGCAAACTGAACATCAGGGGTTGACTGACCTGGGGGATAATATTTTTGAGATCCTAAGCGTCGGCAATGGGTAAGGTAGTAAGTGACTTCCTGGGGTTGGTTGAGGTTCGGGGTTTCTAGGGTAAAGGTACGGTAGCGTTCTTGGGACTCCCCATCATTGATCTCGGTAGGAATACCCCAAAGGTTGTTACCCCCAGGGCCATCGAGGGTGACTCCCCATTGAAATGCTTGGCCAATTTGAGTGTCATCGAGTTCGATGGTGGCACGGAAACAGGGACAACCATCAGACGCGATCGCTTGTTCCATGGGGACGGATGACCATTCCTGGGAGTATTGGCCGTTGTTATCCCAACTTCCCGTAAGACGGGCATTACTAAAAATGTTTCCTTGTAACCCCGTTAAATAGGTAAACTGAACCGGAATTCTAGCCATAATTAAATCCTTTTTCAAGTAATTGGTCTAACACACAAGGAAGAGTCAAAAACTATCAACTATTCCCTATTAACTATTCACTATTCACAAGTATTATTTTTACTAGGTTGTACAGAATAAGCCCCCGTTTCTAAGTTAGCGGTGAAGGTATAACAACCGCTAGTAGTTGGGGTAAATGCTAAGGGAGGCGGATCGCCGTGGGTGGTCAATTGACCGTAGGTTTCTAAGTCTTCTAGACTGGAATTGATGGGATCGGGATTTCTTCCTAAAAAATCATGACCATATTCATCCAATTCATAATCAGAAAAGACCCATAACCACCCCCAATTATTGGCGGTATATTTATAGTTATATTGGCGATTTGCCTCAAGTTTTACGTCTTTGGTAAAGATATTTTCTCCCACTTTTTCCAGATTGTTTGCGGTACTGGTGGGATTCCAAGCTTGTAGGGGTTGAGCGAAACTTCCCACTAACTGTAGGGTATCAATGGTGACTAAAGGTGACCAAGGAATATTATCTAATGACTCCAGGGAAAATTGATCGCGAGCGTCATCATAGGTAAATTGGTAATTTCCAGGTTCTTTAACTTGAAAGAAGATATTAGGTTCATTGGGTTTGCCATGCCAGTTTTTACCGATTAATTTGTTAGGCTGATCGGATTCTAACCAAGCACCTAATGCCATTGTATCAAGGAAAAGTTCACCGCTAATACCAACATTTGCTCCATAAATTCCTGGCTCTAATTGTAGGGTTTTTGTCCAGATATTATCCCCAATATTATTTAGATTATGCTCAGAAATAGTGGGATCAAATTGATTGTCGGGATAAAAGCTTCCCAGGAGTTGAAAAGAGGTAATATCGTTCCAAATTTTAGGGGGCTTAACTCCTTTAGGGGAGATAACTTCAAACTTATATTGAGAGGGGTTCATGCGAAGAGTATAGTCTCCATCTGCGAAGACTTGAACCGTAATTGCAGAGTGCTTACTTTGTCCTCCACTGCTACCAAACCCTGTACCACCTGTGAGCATTCCCTGGCCATTATTGTAAGCACCAAATCCCCAATCTTCGTTATTATTAGCAGAGAATAAAAACTGGTAAACTCCATCGGCTCTAAAATCAATTCCCCCTGTAGTTTTTAAGGGAATAGTTATCTCCCACCAATCAGCATTTTTGGTCATTTCATGATTAGGACTGGTTTCATCAAATTTTTGGAACATATTCTCATCATCCCAAACAAACCCATTTAATTCTACTGATTCAATTTTAGTCAGATAAGTTGGTTGGGGAGTAACATTATAGTCAGCAGTCCTTGGGTTAAAGCTAATTTTATAAACACCATCACGATCAATTTTGACCATAATATTCTGTGCTTGACTTGCTTGTTCACCATCTAATAATTGAGGCTTTCCTGTACTATCAACTTGATTATGATCGGCTTTAAAAGTCTGGTATAAATCATGATTGGTAACAAAACGAAAAGCATAAACCCCGTCGTGGTGGCGGCCGCCATCGGCTTTTAGTTCAACCTTTTTATAATAGATTTTACCGTCTTTAGCCATATTATTTTCTGGTAAAAATGGATTCCAACGGCCTCGATTATTATTGACTGTTCCTAATAATTGTGCGCTTTCATCACATTTCTGAAAATCTGGGTTACACAAAACAGGAATTGCCGTTCCCCCTGTGGGTTTATTAACTAATTCTGGGTTAGGTATCAAATCTGAATTAGACACAGCCCAAGCTGAATAAGGGGCGACTATCCCAGTCAAAAACCAAGTCAAAAAAGCCAGGGGAAAAACAGCTACAAAAACTAAAATTTTTGACAGAAAACGAGTCTTTTTTTGAGTAGTAAATCTCGAAAATTGTAGCCTAAGAATGGGTGGAGATGTATCAATCATATTACACTCAGCAATTGTTTTTGTTGCGGTTTTCAGACAGTAAACAGTTATCAGTTATTAATTCCTGTTTACTGTTTACTGAACACTAACTAGATTAACTGGGCGGTTTCTAATTTCTCTTTGACCTTTCCTTTAGCCCCTTCCACAGAGACAGTAAAAGTATCTCCTGACTCGCGGTTTTTGCGACTGATAAAGAAGGAAAGGAACCTTAAAGCTTCAGGGGAAACGTCTTTTAAGTCTTTCACAACCAAACTTAATCCTTTGGCCTGTTGAATTTCTAGACGAGAGAACTCTTCATCTAGCTCCTGTAAAGCACCAGGTTTGGTAAGATCCCCAGTAAGATCCACCTTAGCAATACCATCAGCCGTAACATCCAATAAAGCAGCCTCAAAAGCCACTCTTGTCGGATAAATACGGACTCTGATTTTTTTGCCCGCATAATCATCGGGGAGTCGGACAAACAAGCCATCTTTATCAAAATGATAATAGGGAATACCATCAATCCAAACTTGTTTAATGCGAATGCTACCAGGAGGTAAAATATCTGGGGAAACCCGTAGAATTTTATCGGGAAATCCGCCAGCAGTCGGTTTAAAGTAGAAATCCATCGGTTCTTGGAGAACCAACAAATTAATATAAGTCGCTGCGAGATAACACAACTCAAAGGAGTGATAACCCGCCATTGAGTGGCTTCC
The DNA here is from genome assembly GCA_030064915.1 of Xenococcaceae cyanobacterium MO_234.B1. Taxonomy (GTDB): domain Bacteria; phylum Cyanobacteriota; class Cyanobacteriia; order Cyanobacteriales; family Xenococcaceae; genus JASJCP01. Next base: position 11,359 of record JASJEK010000102.1, on the reverse strand, counting down.
TTTGCCCCGTTCTGTCCCTAGGGCGTAGGGTTGTCCATTGGAGAGAACATTGAAGTAAACGCCTCCAGCATAATGATCCAAGAACCAAGCATTATAGAAAGCCGTTCCTTCACGGGCATAGCGTAGAAAATCAAAGTTTTCGGCTTCCCGATACACGCCGGCCATGATATAGTAGGCTAAGATACCTTGTTCCTGTTGCCACCAAGCCTTGCGATCGTGCCAGACACACTTATGGAATTTACTGATTTTCTCGACACGCTCAACCACATCATACCAACCGCCCCGTTGACGGTCAGCCCCTGCATCAGCAATTTTATCACCAATGGTATTAGCCAAGTCCTTATATTCTGACTTAGATTTAAGGCCAAACATCCGAGTTAAATTCCAGGCAATTTTCAGGTTATGACCGACAACCGCCCGGTTTTGCTGCCAGCCCCAGGTTTGATCCTTGGTCCAGTCATCGAGGAATTTTTCTTGAACAAAGGGGCTTTCACCGTAATCTGGGAAATGTTTGTGGATGGTGTCAAAGGTTTCCTCAAGAAAAGCCGCGTATTCTTCCTGTCCTGTCGCTAACCAAAGATTGATTAAATAAGCCGGGGCATGATCTCCTACGGAGTTCCAGTTTTTACGGGCTTTATTGCGTCCTAAAGACTCGCTATGGGGACTTAAGGTGATGGGATCGATGTGGGAGTAGTAACCCCCCCGCTCTGAGTGATCTTTATAAAAACGGTCAAACAGAGCGACGGTTTTCTTGGTATCATCTAAAATTTTGGGATCCCCCGTAATGCGGTAGGTTTGAATCGGACCTGCTAGGGCGTAAATTTGCTCATAACAGGGAATCGCATCAAAATCATCCCCAAATTCCGAGGCAAAGATTTTTTCTTCACTGCCATCATCTTGAATATCAACCGCATGATACCAGTAAACGATGCCTTCACTGTTATCTTTGAAGCGCATATGTTCCCGCAGATATTGGGTTCCTTTTTCGGCCGCTTCCAGATAGCAGTCTTCCCCCGTTAGTAAATAAGCAGAGGCAAAGCCATACACTAAACGAGAGATAGTATCGGTTTCTTGCCGTCCGCTTTTTTGTTTTTCCCCTGTAATCGTCAGATTGGTACGATATTGGGAATAATCAATGTCAATAGCGATGGTACTCGATACTCCAAACTCTGATTTCAGATAAAAATCAGCTAATTGTTTGATTTGATTAATCCACCAGTCTTGTTTTTCAAAGACATAATCGTTGGCATCGTCGGTTAAAGACCGTCCAGCAAAAACCAGGTGTTTCCCTTCAAAGTGATAGTCCCCGCCATTTTGTGGGTAAAAAATCCCGTAAACTAAAACGAATTTCCCCCTTACTCCTGCTTGATCTGGTTCACCCGCTTTAATAAGATCGCGCATCTGGCCGGTGGCATCCTGGTAACCTTGTCCCAGGTTACGAATCAGTTCAGCATAGGTAGTTGGGGTCAGATAAACAGTGTATTCACGATCATCTGAGGTTTTTAGTCCAAAAGCATCCTTATCGGGATAATACTGGGTGATATATCCTGCAATCAGATCGGAAAAAGTAAAGTCTACAGCGTTAGCCATGAAATTTGCTCCTATGAAAATAGAAAGTAAGACGTTATCAAAGGCAAAAGGTAAAAGGGGAAACCACTGTGAACCCCCTCATCTCCTCAATCTTAATGAGGAATGATTCACAATTCTTTATCGTTTTCTAATCGTGGTGGATTTTCTTCATCTGTAAATCCTTGGCTAATTTCAATAATTCTGCCGTCTGGATCGGCAAGCCAAACGGTACGCCACCCTGGAATATACTCATCAAAATTGAGAGGGCCGAGAGTGATTTTGGCATCATCTCCCATTTCGGCTAACTTGGCATCCACATCATCCACTTTAAAGGCCAGATGACGGACTGAGGGAAACTGATAACCATCATTAACCGCAGGGGCCATCGGGGCTTCTTCTTTGGCTTGAAAAATTTCAAAATAGAAGGCACTATCCTCCATTTTGATAAAGACAATTTGAGCGCCATCTGGTAGTTTAGCCACCCTCGCCCGCCTAAAACCAAAATGCTTGGTGTAAAATTTTTCTGTTGCGATCGCATCTTGGCAAGTAATGGCTACTTGAGAAAAGATTTGTAAAGTCATGACCTACTTTCTCCGTCATTTTCGATCTATTTTTCTGCCAGGCGTAAGTACCAAATCTCTTGTTCGTAAGAGTCCCTCTCAATGAGGAGGACAATCTTTTTACCTTCTTCGGTGTTAAGACTTGAAGGTATTTCACACAGCGCGAGCGCTATCTTAAAAATCCTGGTTCGCGCTACCTGACTAGGGATTCAGGATTAACTTACCTTGAACTTTGCCAGATTCGAGCAATTCGTGTGCATAAGCAGCCTCAGAAAGTGGGATGCGTTTATTAATTTGCGGTTCGATCTTTCCCTGAGCAAGATAACTGAATAAGGTTTTCAGCCCACTCGCCAATAGGGGGTAATCGTTGTCATACAGGGTATAAATATCTGAAGCTCTCACTGCTAAACTTTTGCTAAAGTTTTTGATTAGCAATTCTTCCAAGTTACCTTGTGGAACACCAGCAATGATGCCAAAGATAATGACTTGACCAAAGGACGCGAGCATATCGACATCACGCAACACCGTATCACCGCCGATGGGGTTTAATGACAAATTAACTCCCTGACCTTTGGTAATCTCTTTGACCCTTTCAACAACATTTTCAGTTTTATAGTTAATACCATAGTCTGCGCCTTGTTTTTGAATGTAACGCAGTTTATCATCAGAACTGACCAGACCAATCGTCTTTAGCTCTGCTATTTTTCCCAGTTGTATTAACGCAGTGCCAACACCCCCTGCAGCCGCGTGAACAAGAATGTTTTGCCCCGGTTTGGCCTGTCCTAAGTTGTGCAGCATATGGTAGGCAGTGGAATAATTAACAGGAATAGCAGCCGCTTCGTCTAATGAAATCTGTTCAGGCAGTGGTGTGACATAGCTGGCATCTGCCACGACATAGTCAGCATAACACCGTGCCCCTACTTTACCTAAATAGACAACAGGCTGACCTACTTTGAATTCGGTCACATTTTCACCGACAGATTTGATCGCACCACTACACTCAACACCGGGAATGATGGGCAAATTTGGCATCATATGTGGCGGCATTTTGCCACTCCGAATTAAGGCATCAATAAAATTAACTGGGGCAGCCTTAACCCTTATGAGCACTTCATTGGGATTCAACGACGGTGTAGCAACTTCTGTGTACTGAAGTGCTGAATAAGAACCTGTTTGGCTAATTTGTATTGCTTTCATTTGTGTTCTTTTAAGATATCAATCCAAGCTGTTTCATCAGACCTGCTGTGTCTGCTTGAACCCAGCGCTCAACAATTTTCCCATTCTCAAACCGATAAATCTCAATACTAGTCCAGCTAACTTGTTTGCCACTTGCAGGAAGGCCGAAGAAGGTATCAATATGTGTGCCCGTCAGTGTAATCCGGACTGTAACCTTATTGTCTACTGCGAATATATCATCAAGGGTAATCATCATCTCTAAAGCGCTATGGGCCGAATTTAAAACCTGTTTCAGATCGGCTAAACCTGCTGCACCCCAGGCTGGATTGTGATCGACAAAAGAAGGGTCGAATAAATCATCCATCCCATCGTAATGCCGAGTATTTACCACCTCAATTAGACGGCGGCAAATATCCATATTGTTTGACTCTGATGACATCAGCTAAATTCCTTTTTTCTTAAGAGTTGGCTCGGTCAATAATGATGTTAAATGGTACATGAACAAAACCTCATTAAACTTGCCCATCACATCTTGTACGATTGGAAAAATTGCCATTGGGAACCTCCTTAGAATATCTAGTACTTTGTCAAGATTGATTTGAGGGATAAGTGTTATTAAATTTTCTCCCTTGTCTCCTTGTCTTCCTTGCCTCCCTTGTCCTGTCTCAACCAATCATTTCAAAATTGACAGACTACTAGATATGAGGTTTGTCAATCGGGCTACTTACTGGTTGAGAATTGGCGCAAATGGTTTACTATCATGAAAATTAGCCATGTAGCTAATCTTGCCATTTTTAAAACGGAAGTAATTCATTACATTGGCTTCAATACCGTCTCCAGCCAGATTAGCAGCAGAAATGTGGGAAACTACTGCGCCCTCATCACCAGAAACGATGATGTTTTTGGGAACATTTTGAAATTTGGAGTAAGTCTTATCCATACCCGACATGATGGATCTCAGGGCAGATAGCCCTTTAATATGACCAGCTAATTGTTCATCCATTACCTGATCTTCGGCAAATAAATCACACCAAGCATCCCAGTTTCCTGCATTGGCATATTCGTAATACTTGTCGATGATTTCATGATTCTTCATAGTTACTTTTCCTTCTAAATCTGTTATCTTGCTTAAATCAAAGTTTAGAGGGTAGCCGATCCTTCGTGGTACTTAAGATCGTCAACAATGTACTTGGTTACAATGGGTTTACCAGTTTCAGGCGATCGCTTAACAACCCAACGCTGGTAAGCATCACATTTGATGCGAGCAGTTTTGGGTTCGGGGGGATTCCAGATACTAGCCTCCCATTGCACCACCACATTGACAGACATGGTGTCATCTGTAGAAGATGTGGGCGTTACTTCCTTGAGGGTATGCACTTCATCAAAAAAGATACGAATCACACGTTGATACCATTCCTCGAACCCGGCATAGCCCTTGGATGGTCCTTCTGGAAACTCCATTTCCAGTTCTTCATCTGCCAGCATAGGCAGGATTTCTACCATTGGTGCATGGACATCTAGTTTTTTGTACCATTTTGTAGCAAAATCCCAGACTTCCTCTTTAGTAAGGGGGGCTAGTTTACTCATAACTCACTTTTCTCTTGGTAATAATTTCAAAATTTAGGCTTAACTACAATCTCTATGCTTCAGTCTTTTGAGGATTGATTTCTATCAGGACAAACCATGAGCATCTTTGATCATATCCGAGACTTTCTCCCCAATCATGGCGATCGCTGTATGGCAATTTCCCGATTGCACAAAGGGCATCACACTGGCATCTGCTACCCTCACTCCCTCAACTCCATAAACCCGCAACTGGGGATCGACGACTGTCATGCTATCTAAGCCCATCTTGCAGGAACCTGCTTGGTGATGGTAAGAATCGGCAGTGTTGCGGACAAATGCTTCTAATTCGGCTTCTGTTTGTACATCTGCACCAGGCATTAATTCTTCCTTACACCAACCTGCTAAAGGTTGAGTAGCAAAAATTTCGCGGGAAAGCTTAACTGCCTTAATCAATCTTTGAGTATCAGAATCTACTCCCAGATAGTTAGGGTTAATCAGGGGTTTATCCAAAGGATTGTTACTTGCAAGCCTAATCCAACCCCGTGACAAGGGACGCACAACACCGGGCAGAATACTGATAGAGTTGGGATGACCCTGACCAACAATAATGTTAAAAGGCACATGAACCAAGCCCAATTGTAGGTCTGGCCCTACCCAGCCTGGCTCTGACTTACAAAACAGTGCACTTTCAGAGAGGTTTTGATTACCAGGGGGTACTGGCTTAGAACATTCATAAATCACGCCAGTCAAAACATGATTATGGAAGTTTTCTCCTACTCCTGGAACATCTGCTACCACAGGAATCATTTGTTCCCTTAGATGATTTGAATTGCCAATTCCAGACAGCATCAGAATTTTAGGAGATTCAATTGCACCGCCACAAACAATTACTTCGCGATCGATGTAGACAGTTTGAGTCTGATTATCTTTGAGGTATTCAACGCCAATACATTTTTTGCCCTCAAATAGCAGTCGTGTCACTTGTGCTTTGGTACTAACAGTGACATTAGACCGAGACATGGCAGGAATTAAGTAGGCTGCTGCCATGCTATGGCGTTTACCATCCTTAATATCAACGTGATGCCAGCCCGCACCTTCCATGTTTGGACCGTCAAAGTCCTCAGTGTAAGGATAGCCCAAGGCAAGGCAAGCATCAATAAATGCCTTTGAGGTGGGATTGGGGTCGTGTAATTTGGCATTATTAACGTGGAGTGGACCACCTTGACCAACTAAATCGCTGGTTTTGTCTTCCCGATCTTCTAATTTTTTGAAGTAGGGTAAGACATCTTCAAAAGACCAACCTACTGCACCGTTATAAGCCCAGTTATCAAAGTCAGATTTGTGACCTCGGATGTGCATCATGATATAGAGGTTACTACTGCCCCCAACCAGTTTGCCCCGTGGTTCGTTGGTTACTCGCCCATTAAGTCCTGGTTGGGGAACACTTTGATATCCCCAGTCAATATTTGAACCAAGTAAGGTGTACCAAAGGGAGGGAGTCCAAACCGCATCAGGGATGTCATCTGGGCCACCACCTGCTTCTAAAACCAGAACCTTTACATCGGGATTTTCGCTGAGGCGATTGGCCACTACGCAACCCGCAGTACCAGCACCAACGACAACAAAATCGTAGTTGCTCTCTATTTTATCCTTTCTTACTCCGCTACTTACCATAATCTTACTCTCTCGTCAAAAAACTGGATTTTTGCCTTCATTTAAATTACTTATGTATTACTCGAAATTAAATTTTCTCTTTTCAGAGATAAGCACGATCCCCTTGAAGAAAAAAGATCCCGTGAAAAGTCAGATCGGCTTGGGCTTGTAATTGAACTAGCTTAGACTGTTTAGGAACAGCATTATCCAGAACTTCAACTGAATCAGCCTGGACAAGAACATTTGCCTCTGATTTTTCTTCAGCGAGAGTAGATTTTAAACAAGCTAAATTACCTACCACAATTGCTATAACAGTAAGTCCCAACTTCCAATTTCTATAGATTTTGGTTATTCTTGAAGACCATAAGGGATTGAAGCTTTTATCACAAGGAAACATGACAGGGAGAAACATTAGACGGGAGGTTAGTGCCACCACTTCTGAGCATTAGACTTGTTGCAAATTAAGACGTAAAAATAGGTAAAACCCTTTCCAGTTAAGACATTTGGCGATTATTGTTTGCCCACATTTGTAAGCCTAATCTTGTAAGCTTTTTAGAGGTTTCAAATTTTATTTCGCAACAAGTCTATTATTTAAAAAGTCACAGGAAGAGACTCTAATACATAAATATCAGAGCGATCTTGATACCTCAAAGTGTACTGAGCATTTTCCGGCCACTGTTGAAGCTTAAGATTAGGAAGTCGACGTGCCAGAGTTTCAAACAGCACTTGAGCTTCAAAGCGAATTAGTGGTCTTCCGTGACAAGCATGAGCACCTGAACCAAAGGCTAATTCACCATTATCTTCTCCGGGACGAGTGATATCGAAACGGTCAGGATCTGGGAATTTATCAGGATCACGATTAGCTGCTGCTAGATTTAGGAAAACTAATTGGTCTTTTTTAATTGCCTTTCCTCCTACTTCTAGATCCTCCTTAGCAATTCGCGCTACAAGAGGGGGGGGGTATGAAAACGAAGGACCTCCTCAACTGCCTTGCTGGCAAGATCTGGATTTTCTTTGAGCAGTTCAAACTGTCCGCTACTTAAGAGTAAATATACTCCATCTCCTAGCACAGCTATACTGCTTTCGTGAATGCCACAAACTGAAGTTTCCAGACACATTTGGACGATTTCCAAGTCCGTTAGAGTTTTATCCTCCTTTTGAACAGCAAGAAGTCGACTCATAAAGTCATTCTGAGGATTTTTACGTCGCTCCTTCAACAGGGAGGTAAAGTATTCTTCTAGTTTTATGGCAGCTTGGTGGCTACGCTCTACTGCATCATCTGACCAAAAGTCCATTTGATAGGGATATCGTAAGACATTAAAAAATCCCAACAGCAGAGGTTCAACGAACTGTTCAAAATCCTCAACTGGAACATTGGCAATAACAGTTGCCATAGTGCGGAATGGAAGAGGAATGGCTAAACTTTTCATCACATCCATTTCGTGCTGATCCGCAATCCGATCGATTAGATCATCGACATGTTTCTGGAGTTGAGGGCGAAAACGTTCTATATTTGTTGGTTTGGAAAGCTTATAGGGTAAAGCCTTGACCGTTAATTCTCTATGGCGAGTATGGTTTGGGGCATCAGTAAACCGCAGGAAATTCTTAGATAGTCTCAAAGAAGGGGACTCGTTAGTGACTCTTCGTTTAGCTACCTCTTCCGATTCATTCTTGGAGAGCAAATGATACTGAGTCTTTACATATCCTTGTCCGAGGGCTTTACTATTTCTGGCTAAAGGATATACATCCGCATAGCGAGAAATAATCCAGGCATCGAAATCTGGATCCCAGTGAACTGGATCGGCAGAACGCAATTGATCCCAGGCAACAAATGGATCGTCTTTGATCTGGATTGCTGACATTGTCTCTTATCTCCTTTACATTGCTAAAGGTCTATCTTTGTTTAGTGACTGATTGTTCAATCAGTAGGTGTAAATATTATGGGTAGTGCATTAAGAGTTTTGATGTTGAAGCTCTTGCGCACTCCAGTTGGTTAGTGCTAAGTCTTAGATCGGGAAACTTTTGAACGAGTGTATTAACACGACGACTCCACTATCTCAGGGCTCCAATGTATCGGATCTTCTGTCCGAAAATATTGGTGATCAATACCGGGCTTGAAGATATCGTTAAATGGGAATGTTTGTGTCATCATTCACCTGGAAATTAATGTTTTTGATGATTAGGCGTCAAATGAGCTGAATATTTCAACTCAGAAGTGCTAGCTATTGAAAATTTCGTTAGTGTGGTAGGTATCCATATACTCTCGCACTGCTTGAATTTCTCCATCCCTAATCTCCATCAGCAGGTGGAGTTTATTCTGGTAGACTTTGCCATTGACTAGCTTTCCATAGGCATCTGCCTCAACTGCTACTCTGTCTCCCTCAGCAGTCATTTCTTTGGGAGTCATTTTTACTCCCTCCGGGATTAAGGAAGTCATGTCTTTGAGCGAAGCAACAAACTCCTGTTTATTTCTTGTCCCTGCTAAGGGAAAACTGCCCATAACTTGCCAGGTAGCAGTATCTGCCATCGCTTTCTCAACAGCTTCAATATTCCGGTTGGAAAAGTCGGCACAGAAATCGCGGGCAATTTTTTTGTTTTCTTCTATACTCATAGAACAAGTCCTACCTCAATTGAGGTGGTAATTACTTAAGTTCAGAAGCAACTCTAAACTTTTAGTTAGCTAAACGTTCTGGTATGGGTTTGAGGGTATAAACTTTATTGAAGTACTGATCCATCTCATGGGTGTTGTAGAGATAGTCCTGAATTTTGGTGATCCTGTCATTTTGGATCTGATAATCACTCACTGTTAGTGCATCCAGAGACAGTCCCTCGGATTCTCCGTAAACCCGATGTAATTCTACAACTCTGCCTTCACTGACCTCATCTATCTTAAGCATCTCAACCTGTAGACCAGACTTAGCTAGTTGACCCAAGAAGGCAAGCACCTCGTCGATACCCTGTTTAGTGCCAGCAAGGGGATTGCGACCCGGCACGTCCCACTTAATATCAGGGGAGAAAACTTCTTGGCGCAGGTTATCTAATTGACCTTTACCTATGTATTCGTACATTTTTTGGACAAGAGCAACATTTGACTGGGTCATTTTTGGCTCCTCTATAGATTGTTTTTGGCTGGGAAAAGCAGTTTAGTTTGCCAAGCTTTGGGGTATGGGTTTGTAAGCATAAATGGCACAGAAGTAGTCATCAATGCTATGTTGAGCATTGGTGAAAACCCGAATTTCGGCAAGCTTCCCGTCACGAATTTTGTAAATGAAGCAGTTATATATTTCTAGAAAGGTTCCATTAACTCCTCCCTGTGCTGAATAGGCATGGTGGACGTCCACTACTCCATCTTCACCAAAGGGGGTAATTGTTAGGTTATCTTGCAGTAAATTCGCTTTTTCAACCATAGTGCTAAAGAATGCAGCGACCTCATCTACACCATGCTTAATACCCGAAAGGGGGTGGTGACCAGGTATACAATAGGTGAAGTCTGGCGTTAATACTTCATTGCGCAGCATTTCTAGACTTTCCTCTGCTGAAGCTGTAGCTTGCTGAGTGCCATCTCCAAAACCAGCAACGTTTACTAAACATTCCCAAAACTTGTTAACTAAGGCTACATTTGGATGTGTCATTCCAATTACCTCGTATTAAGTAAAGAAATTATGAATTATCGACCTTAGTTACCTGAGCTTGAGTTGGCCTCAAACCCAGGTCAGAACTCAGACGGCTAAACGTTCTGGAATTGGTTTAAGGGCGTAGGCGTTCCAGAAGAACAAATCTACTGGATGCTGATCTCCAATGAAAACTTGCACACTGACAATCTTGCCATTACGGATTGTGTAATGAGTGCAGTTAATAGCATCTAAAACGGCTCCATTTGATTGACCATGACCGCGATGTATCTCTACAACAGTTTCATCATCAATGGCACCAATAGTGATCAGATCAACCTTTACCCCTTTCCTGGCAAGCTCTCCAAAGAAGGCAATCACTTCATCAGCACCATGCTTGATTCCAGACAGAGGATGACGACCTGGTAAATTCCAGGTTAAATCACTGGCGAATACCTCGTTGCGGATTGTATTCATGTCTCCTTGATTGAAGCAGTCGTACATCTTTTGCACAATAGCGACATTAGGGTGTGTCATTTTTGTTTTTTCCCTTGTTATTTTTATCAATAGGTCTAGAAGAAAGCCAACATTCATTTAACAGGATAGGATTTAAATAAATTGGCTTTATGGACCTAGACTGCTAACCGCTCTGGTATGGTTTTGAGACTATAAATAGCATTGAAAAAGTTGTCAATTGCATGTTGATCACCGTTGTAGCAGTCAACTCTTTGAATCTTGCTATCTTTAATTTGATAGACGTTGCAATTAGTCACGTCTAGAACTGCTCCCTTGGTTTCTCCATAGCCATGATGGACTTCCACAACCATGTCTTCACCTAGAGCACCAATCCTAACCAGATCGACTTTAACGTTCGATTTTCCTAATTCTCCGAAAAAACCAAAGAGTTCATCTATGCCCTTCTTAGTACCTGCTATGGGATGATAACCAGGCATTCGATAGATAACATCGGGGGAGAATAAAGTGCGTAGGGTATCATTATCTCCATTAGCGAAACACTCCCACATTTTTTCAATGATTGCTACATTAGGATGTGACATTCTCTAAATTCCTCATTAATAGTAAGCAAGGGTAAATCAGCATTTACGCTAGGCGATCTGGGATAGGCTTGTAGTCGTAGACAGAGCAGAAGAATTGGTCTACTGCATACTGATCGCTGATATAGACTTGCTTACTATTAATGAGGAATTTAGAGAATGTCACATC
>JASJEK010000427.1 GCA_030064915.1 Xenococcaceae cyanobacterium MO_234.B1 | reverse complement strand
ATTTCGGGTTTTAGACCTTATGCCCTTGCACTTTTTTGGTCAAAAAGAGCGCTGAAACCCTTATTTGGACTACTTTATAGCATTTATTCAGCAAGCCCTAAATAAAGATTTTAATTTGAGATTTAATTTTAGAGCTTGTCTGAAAAGTGTAATTTTATACATTTAAGCCCCCTAAATCCCCCAAAATTGGGGTAGGGCTGTTTCATTCTTGCTTAAACAGATGAGAAGATGGGGAAGATAGGGAAGGTGGGGAAGATAGGGAGGTTATAGGCTCAATACTCTGCATGGAGACAAAATTTAGGGAACAATAATTTTGGTTGGTCAACGAATTGTTAGTCAACACCGCGAGGGCGAGATGCTTCCAAGATAAGAAGCCTCTCTCGCGGTCATTTCAGTTGATTTAACCAGAATAATTAGCCAAGTTTTAAAAGTAAATTGGCTCAAAAATAAGCTAATTTAGAGTTATTTCCAATTTATCGACCTCCATATTCCCCTAGCATCCAAAATCATCAACTTATTGGACTTTGATGAAACAGCCCTGGTTTCCAAGGGGGCGAGTGGGTCGGTTTCCTCCGCACCTTGTGACCCCCGCCCGTCAGCGAGAGGGTGTCCGTAAAGTAATTGAAGTCCCCCTTCCACCCCTCGCGGTCAAAAGTAATCCAAAATCCTAAATCTAAAATCCAAAATCAGGAATCATCAATCCTATTTGCTTATCCGAACAATATTGACCTATTTCCTATTTCCTATTTCCTACCTCAACACTCCACTTCTCGAACTAGACGAGGTTTACGTCGTTGTTTCGGAATTGATGTTCTCACTTTTCAATTTAATTCTGCGATCGCCTGATTTTTAATTCACATTAGACGTAATTTTTATTTCTTAAATTCTAGTAAATTCTAGACTCTATAGCAATTCTCGGTTTTGATAGAGTTAGAGAATAGGGAATAGGGATTTGAGAGAGGGTGATTGAGTTTAGATTTGTACCTTACCAATTTGAGAACCGCTATAGATTAATTGTTCCTTGAGTACATACAGCACAAGAACAGCCTAAATGCTCAAAAATAGAGGTTGTTGTTTTATTATTCAGTTGTAAGAAAGAACTACTAACATTAAGATTAACTATTTCCGTAACAGTATGAGAAGTTGCCTGATCTACTATGCTATTTTCTATAGAATTGGCTACAGCAGAGTTTCCTATCAGCAAAAACGTCATCAAGCTAACAAACGCAGTCACAAAACTAATCAAGTGTTTGAGCATTAACTTCTCCTTTACTTACTAAAAACCCCTTAGGAAAATTATAGTGTTTAAGTTTTCGACTCTGTTATTTTAAACTTGTTCCCAATTCCCCAAATTTTCCTTATCTTCTGCTGCTTTCCCATCTCCCCCATCTTCCCTATCTCCCTTGTCCTATCTCAATCCATTATTTCAAAACTGACAGACTACTATGATGCACGGCTTTATTCCACCAGAACGTTATTTTCCCTACCTGACTTGGACAGAAATACAGCAAATGCAGGATAAGACAAATACAGTGATTATCCAACCTATAGGTGCGATCGAGCAACATGGTCCCCATTTACCGCTCGCTGTAGATTCTACTATTAGTCTTGGGGTATTAGGTAAGGCTCTTAGTAAATTACCGCCTAAGATTCCAGCCTACTCTCTACCCTGTCTCTATTATGGGAAATCTAACGAACATGATGGGTTTCCTGGAACTATTTCCCTCAGTGCAACGACTCTATTATCCGTAATTTGGGAAATGGCGGACAGTATCTATCAAGCAGGATTCCGCAAATTAGTATTAATGAACTCTCACGGAGGACAACCCCAAATAATGGAAATAGCTGCTAGAGATATCCATCAACAGTATCCCGATTTTGCGGTATTTCCTATGTTTACCTGGCGTGTACCCAATATGGCAGCAGAATTAATTAGTCAAGAAGAATTAGAGTATGGTATTCACGCAGGAGATGCAGAAACTAGCATTATGCTCTCTCTGTTACCCGAACAAGTCAAGATGGAAAGAGCCGTAAAAGAATATCCTTCAGGATTACCCCAAGATAGCTTACTAAGTATGGAAGGAAAATTACCTTTTGCTTGGTTAACCAGGGAGTTAACGAAAACAGGTGTGATGGGAAATGCTACCGTTGCTACCAAAGAAAAAGGAGATCTCCTGTTAGAATCTGTTGCAGATGGTTGGGTACAACTAATTCAAGATATTTATCAGTTTCGTCCACCCATGAATGAACCCATGAATATAAGTTAGGAGTTATGATTTTTTAAACGGAATTGGGAATAAATAGGTTATCCTCGCTATAAAGATTGTCATTATGATTAGCGAAGTAATTTAAAAAAATAATTTATAAGATTTAATGGAGATAATTCTTACTCTTATTGTTTTAGCTATAGCATTAATTAGCTTTGTTTTTGAATGGTTGCCTGTGGATTTAACTGCCATCACGGTAGCCATAGTATTAATGTTATTGGGATTAGTTTCTCCAGAAGAAGGGATTGCTGGTTTCGGGAATTCTGCCACTATTACTGTAATGGCAATGTTTATTCTCAGTGCTGGCGTAACTCGTACTGGGGCGGTTCAAGTAGTTAGAGATTTACTAATTATTTGGGGAGGCAAAAATATTATACAGCAAATCCTCGTGATGGGGATAATTGTCGGACCGATTAGTGCTTTTATTAACAATACAGCAGTAGTAGCTATTTTTATTCCAATTATTGAAGATTGGTGTAAAAAACAAGGATTATCAGTTTCTAAGCTTTTAATGCCTTTATCTTTTGCTTCTATTTTAGGGGGAACACTAACTCTGGTTGGGACTTCTACTAATATTCTAGCTAGTGGCTTATCTCAACAATTAGGGTACGGCGATTTTAAAATGTTCCAGTTTACAACCCTAGGAGCGATTGTTTTTGCTATTGGTTTATCATACTTGGCATTTTTTGCCCCACGAATTTTACCGAACAGAAAAAAGCCGAGAAATGGCTCAATTGGTGAAGGTTATGAATTAGATGATTATGTTACTGAAATTTTAGTTTCTCCTAATTCTAGTTTGATTGGGCAAACCTTGAGACAAAGTGAAATTCAACGTAAATTTGACGTGGATGTCCTAGAGTTAATTCATCAAGGGTCTCATTTTCCTCAGCCTATTGCGGATAAAGTTATTAGTGCAGGAGATATTTTAATTGTTCGTGGTAGTAGAGAAGTTTTACTCCAAATCAAAGATGAAAAAGATATCGAAGTTTTACCTGATTTCAAATTTAATCACGGAGGAGATTTAGAAAAAGAACTTAATACAGGAGAAGAAAAAATTGGGGAAGTTCTTATATTATCTAATTCTCGTTTAATTGGTTCAACCCTTAAAGATTTAAGATTTAGACAACGCTACAATGCTACGGTTCTAGCTATTAGAAGAGGACAAGAATTAATTAGGGAAAGACTAGGCAAAGTTCCCTTACGTTTTGGTGATTTATTATTATTACAAGGACCAAAGCAGAGTTTTTTAGGTTTACAAACTACTAGGGAATTATTAGTTTTAGAACAGCGAGATGTGGAAAATTTACGTTTAGATAAAGCTCGATTTGCGATCGCAATTTGTCTGGGGGTCATTATTCTTTCTGCATTTAATATAGTCCCAATTTTGGTTAGTGCCTTAGCAGGAGTTATGGCTATGGTTTTAACTGGTTGTCTCAAACCAGGGGAAATCTATGGCGCAGTGCGTTGGGATGTAATTTTTCTCCTTGCTGGTTTAATTCCTTTGGGTACAGCAATGAGCAATTCTGGTGCAACTCAATGGTTAGCACAACCTTTGGAAATGGTGGGAAGTAGTCTATCAGGTTACTGGATTTTACTATTTTTCTATGTCATCACTTCTGTCTTGACTGCAATTTTATCCAACAATGCAGCCGTATTATTAATGATTCCTTTAGGAGTTCAAGTGGCGGAAACTTTAGGAAATATTGATCCTTTAGCCATTATGTTTGCTGTTACTTTTGGTGCTTCCAATAGCTTTATGACTCCTATTGGTTATCAAACTAATACGATGATTTATAGTCCAGGGGGTTATCGGTTTATTGATTTTATGCGGTTGGGAACACCTTTAAGTATTCTGATGGCGGTGGTAACTCCTGCTCTGATTATTCTGTTATATAATCCGTTTTAAATTCCCTTAAGTTTAAACTTATCACCATTTTTAGGAGTCTGATCCAGTGTATGCGCGATCGCTCAGTACCGATTTACTTTTATATTCCTGAAGCGGATTTACCCACAGATTTACCTGTTCATGCGGATACTTATTGGGTAGGATTTAGACGAGGAATCTATTGTTGGACATTGCAAACTTATCTTCGACTTAAAGCTGAAGATTTTCCTGGTCAATTAGTGGGTAAATTACCAGAAGAGGGGATTATTATTTCCCATTGGGATTCCTTGCCTCCGGATTTACAACCAAATTCTCGGCAATTAATTATCTGTTGTCAAGCTGATCGTTCACGTCATAATTATGCTCAAATTCACATTGTTCAAAATCCTACAGGTTTAGATAAAAATTTAATGGTTTTAGGCGATCGCTTTTTTTTAGCTGGTTATAATTATTATCTACCTTTATGGGTACAACCTGGATTAATCAAGCGAGATGTGAATAGAGGTAATCTTTTTCAAAACATTGCTTTTTTTGGATCAGAAAAAAATTTACTACCTGAATTACAACAAGCATCCTGGCAACAACAAGTTCAGGAATTAGGCTTAAATTGGCAAGTAATTAGTGATTTTAATTGCTGGCATGACTATCGAGAGATAGATGCTATTTTAGCTGTTCGTAGCTTCAGTAAAACTGATTTTACCTGGAAACCAGCAGCTAAATTATATAATGCTTGGCACGCAGGAGTACCTGCAATTTTAGGTAGGGAATCAGCCTATAGAGCCGAAAGAAAAAGTGAATTAGATTATTTAGAAGTTGGTTCTATAGCTGATATTATTACTGCTTTAAAAAAACTGCGGGATAATCCAAATCTTTATCAGAAAATGATTAGTAATGGTTCTCTACGCGCTCAAGAAACTATCCCAGCTAAATTAACAGCCAGATGGAAACATTTAATTTTACAAAAATTAATACCTATCTATACTCATTGGTGTAATTCTCCCTGGTATCGCCAGACTTTTTTATTACGTCGTCAGTGGGCAATAGAAACCCGTAAAAATCGTCAACAATTACAACAAATTCGTAATAATTTGGGACTAGGAACAAGAATGCGATCGCTTTTATCTGGAAAATAATATTTTCGTTATAAAGGTTAAAGATTTTTTGTCGTACAAATATCATGAGACTTTAAAGCCTTTGTTTTTGCAGGATCGCTTGAAAATAATTAAAAGTATTGTTCAGCAAAGCC
>JASJEK010000101.1 GCA_030064915.1 Xenococcaceae cyanobacterium MO_234.B1 | reverse complement strand
AAAAACCAGATCATACCCTTTGGGGTTGCTTCAAACCTGATAATCCTCGTATTGACTCTCAGAAAAGTGCCGAAGGAGGTACACCCAAGTACCGTAAATACGAAAATCCCGCTTCTGCTAAAAGAGTTCCTTTCTTGCCCGAAGTCAGCGATGCGATCGCTAATAAAATTTACCTCAAACATGGCATCAATCCCACTCCTGACGAAAGAAACAGCGGTTTTTGGTACGTGGTTAAACAATATCCTCAAATCCCCATCACCATTACTGAAGGATTCAAAAAAACTCTTTCTAGTATCTCTCAAGGAGAGGTCACTATTGGGTTAACAGGTGTTAACCATATTTATCGCTCCACAGATGATGACAAAAATAAATTAGTCCACCGAGAGCTTAATCCTGAAGTAGCTATTTTTGCTGACAAAAAACGAGAATTTAGGTTGGCCTATGACCAGGACACTAAAATAAAAACTATTATTAATGTTCGCAGGGACATGGTTCGAGGTATCGAATTACTGGAGGCAAAAGGCTGTAAAGTTAAAGTCCTTAAATGGAATCCTGAAGATGGGAAAGGTTTAGATGATTTGATTTCCCAAAAGGGAGCATCCGCTTATCATCAAGCACAGGAAAATGCGATCTCTTCCGACTTAGATAAAAAAATTCATTATCGTACCGAGTACAACAAACTTGCTCTTCAAGTACGGCAAGACATTGGTGATGATCTTAGTGCTCAACGATTAGATTTAGAAGTTTATATCCGTGCTGTCCTTAAAGGAGACAAAGATGATGGGGCTAGAGTTGTCAGCGAATCAGATTACGCTCGCAAGTTGAAGAAAGAAAAACCTCAACTTGCCCCATACTATCCCCAAGCTCTTTCTAATGTAGTCGGTCTTTATAAAAATCTTTCTGAGCGTAATACTCCTAAATTGGATTATTACGCCCAGAAGATGGTTAATCAACAGACCGCTAAACTTAAAGTCCAAAAAGAGCGACTGCTCGAAAAGACCCTCGTTCGTTCTCAAAATCTGGAACTTACGATGTAACCAAAACTAGGCTGTCAGAGTTTGGGTTACGGTTTTTTCCTGTTTCATCTGTCTAGATTGGACGTTATCTTTTATTTTGGTTTTAGCGATGGCACTATTGACTATTTGATTAAGACTTTTATTCGCCAATTGTTCTCCTGCGGAAGATACCAACTTCTTGTAACCATCATCTTCAGTCCGTAACATTCTAGTAACATCTTCCCGATTCACTCCATCTTGGAAAGCATTTATTGCTGTTTGCTTAGTTTTCGCTAGCCCCTCATGGTTTACGCCTTCAGAATATTGCTGATACATCTGCTTTGCGGACAAATCAGGAGTATTTAACTCAACTTTAGCTGATTGCTGCACTAAACGAGCCGAATCTACCAATACTTTTCCGTCTTTGATATGGAGTAAGACTTTACTGCCCTGGGTTATCTTCATCGAACCCTCGAAGGAACTAGGATCGTTTAAGGCTTGTTTAATCAATTCCGCTTGCTTGTCTGAAATATTAGTCTGCTTTCGATCTAGATCCCCATTCTTCATGCCAAATATTATTTGGTCATTAATCTTTATTTGCAGGCGATCTATATTGATATTGCTTTGACCCGTATTTCTGGGAAAGGCTTAAAGCGTATTCTTCTGCTTTGGCTGAATATCTAGGATATTCAGATTCAGCTTGATTTTTATGACTCGGTTGAGGTTTAATTAGCTCCTGCTCTTTTTGGCTTTCGACAACGGTTTTTTTCAAAGAGGTTGCTTCGGCTGAATTTTCTTGAACTTTCTTTCTGGGCATGATTTCCACCTATTAATTTTATTGAATTTGTTCTAGGGTTTTTTGTTTGGTTTTTGTTTTGGACGGATTACGTGCTACGGCTTCATTAATCTGTCCCTTTTTCAAGATCAAGTAGGCGTATTTTTCGACATCTGATCCCGCTTTGATAAGTCTTTGAGCTACAGGACTTTGCTTGATTGAATCGATTATTTCCTGGTGTGATATCCCTTTCTTTAGGGCTTCTTGAGCCTGGGCTACATCGTCTAATGCTGATTGAATTTTGATTTCGGTTTTTGGTTTGATATTCGACAATACAGTTTCGACAGCAGTAGATGTAGCGGATACTGATTGATTGACCACTTTTTCTACTGTATGGAGTATCTTTTCGTTTCCTCGATCGTATTGGGTCATATTTCTCTTATTTTTATTTACGTGATTTAAATTTGATAAGCCCGAAGGGCGCGGCTAAGGAGCCATGGCTGCCATCTCTTCTTCACTGGGCAAGATTGCTGCTGCCATAGTTTCACGGTTGGAACGTTCTACACTTAAAGAAGTCCCCTCTAAAAACTTAGAGAACGCTTTTTGGTATAATGGCAAGATTTTTTGATTCCAAGCTTGAGTAGCTCTTGTCCATAGGCGATCGTTCCTCTTATCGATTCGGACTTTCAATTTCCGTGGTCGGTAATCGTATCCTGGGTTTTGTATGATGCATTTTCCTTGACCAAAACGGTTGATTTGCTCCCCTGTTACCAGAGGCACTTTTTTGGTATTTTCTGTTTCTGTTATCGAGCGATTCTTTCCCCTAGAGCGAGAACGAGTTTTGTAAGGGACTTCCTTCTCTCCTAGTGACCGAGCAAATTTCTCTGCGGTTTCTGGATGACCCGTATTGAACAGAACTTTTGTGCCACAAGCCGACAAGATTGAATCGGCTTTATCCCTGGTGTAGCGTATCTTCAATTGAGAATCTGACTGATAACCCAACATCATGAACATTCCATATTCCGCGTTGCGATTAATCCAAGATTCTACGTCGGGTAAATAAATACTACTGAATTCATCGAGAAAGACCCCTAAAGTCCGATCCCTTGTGACCGTAGCATTGAGATTCCGCTTCACCAGCATATGAATCGCCATAGCGACTAACGGGGCGGTAGCTGCTTCACTGTTTTCATCTATTTGGAAAAATACGATCTGTTTTCCCGTCAAATCTAAAGGGATAGTGCTTTTTAACAAACAAGGCACTATCGACGGGTCAACTAAATTTTGAAAGTGAGTTACAGCGTTTCCGACAATCCCTGCTGAAGTTGGGGCAGCATCACTTACCGACTGCAAGCCTACCGCAGCTTCCCCAATCCACGAATTAATATCTAGATCATCAAACCTTCCTCCTACTTTAGCTAGAGTGAGTCTTGATGCCAAATCTGGCAAAGATAAAAATTTCCAGGCTGAAAATAGATCGGGGAACGGAGATTCCTTGGCTAACATCAATACTGTTTTGAGCAAGGCGATTCCTTGAGAGGCAAAAAAATCATTTTTTCTCGCTCCCGGTTCCCCAAAATTTAGCTCTAAAACCTTCGCCATTTCATAAGCTGCTTTTGCGTCTCCAGGATGGTTCATGAAATCCAGGAAATTCAGACCGTCTGAATAATCAAACCCTGGGGCATAAACGTAAACATCGTAACCTTTGGCTAAAGCATAAGCTGCGTGTTTCTTCATCAAATTTCCTTTGACATCAAAAACTAGATTGCTCCATCCCTGATCGATTGCTGACTTGAGCCCTGGATCGATAAAGGAGCGAGTTTTTCCCGCCCTCGATCTGCCGACAACAGACATCGCTGGTTGAAGATCACTTAGCACTAGTCCTCGCTCCAGTTCCAAAGCCATTTCATTGGGCACTTGGGCGGCAATTTGGCGTAATCCTCGCTGTGTTCCTCTTTTAATTTCTCCACGATTAGCAAACCTAACATCTGAGAGTGATCCCCTTCGACCTGTGAACATTGAGAGCATTGCTAACAACACCAATATGGCCAAATATCCGACGAACACAGGGCTAGATAATGGCTCAATAATGGGAGCGAAAACCTCCGTCAAGTCGCTTCGCTCGAGTTCAGAATTCGCCCGTTTTGAGTGAGCGAGTTGGACTTGGAAAGTCTTAACCGCATTTCTGAACTCGCTCATTCTGAATTCTGAATTCAGATTGGTCAATTCTATTTGTTGGGTCGTAGTGTTATTTGCTATTTTCATCAGAAATAGGGTTGTGTTTTTGGCTACTAAAGCTAGAATTTTTTGGCTCAAAAATTAATCAATAACATTAACATTTGGAGGAATAGAAAACCCAAGCTGTTTCAAAGCCCAAATATTCTCCTCTCGCCAAGTAGAATTAACTTTAGCTACCTCATTAATATGATTTTGTAAATATTCTTTTCCCAACTCTTCTATTTCTTTTTCATACATTCCTAAAGTAAGTTGACGAGCAATTTGACGCTCCTTCAAGGCTCTGTACAAAGAAACATCATCTCCCATGTGGTTGAACCACTCCTGAGTACATTCTCGCCCTTTCAATGGACGAGAAATTACTAAAGTAACAGGGTAGGGAAAATTGGGTTCATAAAGATAAATTAAAAAATATTCTTTTTCTTCATTCCAAGCTTGGCTGATCAATTTGCTGGTTTCATAAATATCCCAATTAGGATAGCAAGCCTCTAAACCAATTAATCTAGTACTATTGAAATCCCCTTGAGCTATCAAAATCTGACTAGCTAATAAAATAGATTTTATTATTTCCATAATTATTATTTTTTATTTGCTTACCGACTAAAATCAATTACCGACTGTGGATTGATCGCTGCTGATCTTGGAGTCCAACCTGACCCTTTATATACATAGACTCCAAAATCAAGATGGGCTCCTGTTCCTACCCCTGTCGCTCCAGAGAGGGCAATTGTTTGACCCTGACTGACTTTTTGACCTTCAGCCACATTAATTTGATTGAGATGAGAATAGCGAGTTTTGACATTATTGCCATGATCTATGACAACAGTATTGCCATATCCTTTTACCCATCCCGATGCAATAACCACCCCTCCATCTGCTGATTGAATTGGAGTGTTTGATGGCGTGGCAAGATCCACCGCAGGATGATAGGCACTACAACCGCTACAAGGAGGTGGTCTATGACCAAAACCACTGGTAACTCTATACCCTGGTGCGGGATTAACTAGAGTTCCTGTTGCGATACCAGTTCCAATTGGAGTATTACACTCGATTCCTCTACACCTATTTCGATAGTCGCGGTTTTCTGGCTCGATTTGGTCTTTAATCTCCTCAATAATATCGGGAGCAGAAGCGCGAGAAAAAACCACCATCAAGCCTCCTTCTTGGACTTTCCAGGGAGTAGGAAACGAGAAAAAATGTGGTGTGCAGTGTTCCCCCAAAAATGGCGGATAAACGCATATCTGAAAATCCAACCAGACGCGAGCCGTTGCGGGTTCTCCGTTTCCCCCTTCGTCAATATCTTCTAGGGAGAGTTTAACGTGAGCGTCTGTCGTCCAGACTGGCACACCGGTTCTTTCTTCTCCTCCATTTACCCATCGCAAAAAACCTTTACCTCCAGGCACAGATTGAGACGATCCTTGTATCCAAGCTTTTCCATGAACATTTCCTTTTTCTCCATTGCCACTTAATACGTCAACAAGTTCAAAATGCTTACAACTTTCTTCTAAACATGGTTCAGGTAAAAATTTTTGCTCTTTTGTGCCTCCTGTTAAAACTCTTGTAATTGGGGTTTCTGCGTCTCCGGCAAAGGCAATATCTAACCTCCCAAAAATATCTCCAGTCAACAAAATCATTGCTGTATCGGCTATGATTTTGTTGACTGGGGTTTGGGATAAATGCCCTAGTTGAGACAAATATTTATTGGCAATTTTGGGAATATAGGAGAGGGGGACATCCCCTAATCCCTGAACATCCCCCACTAAAAGCTGGTCAATGGGTAATGCTCCTAAAGGTGCATCCTTTAAAGCTGGTACAGCTTCGAGCAATTCCCTCGTTAACATTTCTGTCCCTTGTTTCGTGGCATAATCTTGTGCTTGAGTAACAACAGAGTTCCAATCACCAGCTATAGCTCCATCCACAATGGGAAATAGTTTATCGGCTGGTAGACCTCGTAATTCTGGATATTTGTCCAGCATATCTTGAAGATGCTGTTGGGCTTCTTCTCTCAACACCAGATCCCAATTGCCCGTTACTAACTCTTCTACTGGAATCCCCTCATTAGCTGGATTATGGGCTAAATTTTTGACTAATTCAAGCTCCAGATATAGTTATTTCAAATAAGAATGAGACATTAAGCTGCACAATAATTACGAATAATTTCATCTATAGATGTACCAGGAGAGGCATACATTCTCGCTCTCTTTAAGGCACTAAAATCATGCTCGATATCATTTAAATCGGGAGAATATTTAGGTAAAAATACTACTTCGTGACCTGCTTCTTTGACTAGTTCTCGAATCACTCTCTTACGATGAATTGGTGCATTGTCTAAAATTAACACTGATGAGGGAAAGAGTGATGGTAATAAATATTGAGCTAACCACCCTTCAAACCCCTCTGCATTCAAGCTTCCCGTGAACAGCATTGGTGCAATTAAATCCTTTTTTCCTTTTCTTCTTCCTGCAACTAAATTTTCTCTCCTTCCCCGTTTCCCTTGCCGCTCTCCATAAAGCTTCTTGCCTTTTTTTGACCAGGCATAAATACTGGTTTGGATTTCCTCAAATCCTGATTCATCAATATATACCAAACTTTTTCCACCATATATTTTGATTAATTCTCGCAGTACTCTATAGTACTGAATTCTTTCTTGTCTGTTTCTTTCGCGATAACGAAGTTGTTTTTTTTTCTGGTGATTTTCATTTTCTTGAGAGCATAAGATATCGCACTTGGTCTGACCCCAAATTCCTTGGCTCTGTCGATTAATCTCACTTCTGGACTAATTTGTACATCTTTTTCCAAGGCTTTCCAATCTAGTTTCCGATTACGCCTTGTAACCTTCCTCGGCTCCAGGTCTTCACTATCTAACCATCGATATATTGAGGCTCTTCCTACTTGAAAAACTTTGGCTGCTTTGGTAACACTCCCTCCATTTTCCACATAATTTATGACTCTTTTTCTTAAGTCTAAACTGTAAGTCATTAATCTAAAATCTACTCAGATATTATTTGAACTTACTTTAACCTATTTTTGTCTCAAACTTAATTGAAATGACTATAATTTTATTCGCGAGTGTAACTCGCGAATAATGACAGTTTTTATCTATCTTCTTGTTCTCCATCAAAAGACACATCTATTAAACTGCTCTTTAAAGAATCAATTGTTTTTTGTAGCTCAGAAACGATGGTTCTTCTGACCACTGCCATCGCAGAATTAACATGATCTTGACTTCCGGCTTTTCCCAAATGCTTATATTTGCTCAAAGATTTAACTTTTGTGGTCTTGGCAAAGGTGGGTTTGTCAGCTTGCAGTTTATAGTACCAATAGACTTTTTTGGGCTGTCTAACTTGATAGCGTGCGACCCAAGTCCCTTCAGGAGCGAGTTCTCCATGACTCGAGAAGAAATCTTTATAACTTTGTAATTGTGCGATCGCTGACTGTAAACGAGTTATTCTCTCTAGTCGATCTTGTTGTGCAGCTCGTGAAATTCTTCTTCCCATTTATTCTTGCTTCCCATGATAAATTTATTCGCGATTATAACTTGCGAATTAAGTTGAATTATCCAAAAAGATTTTTAACCTCTTAAATAGCTAATTGACCATTCAAATAAGTACAACGTAGTTGTAAAATATGAGGGACATTTTCTTTTTTCCATTGCGCTCCGGTCAGTTTAACTCTGTGAGCTATTTGTTTAACCGCCGATTCAACTGCACCACTGCCAATTGAACAAATTTGTTGCCATTGAAAAGAATGGTAATTGATAATTCTGGAGCGATGCTTTTTAAGATATTTACTAAAGTTATGACCTCCCACTGGCTTCAACTTTCTCAGAAAAGTCAAAGCATCGGATACTTCTCCCATCCAAAGATAGCTTTTTAATTGTTCTAAATCTCCTTTTTTAGCTTCGACTTTATAAATATTTTCGGTGAGATGATACCAGTCAAGAATTTCAACAGAGATGTTGCTGTTCTCCAATTTCTGCTGTTATATTCCATATGCCATCATGTCCGTCTCCTAAACAATAAAATGGCTTGGTTAATTTTTGACTATTTATCCAATCCGTTAAAGACAAATTATCTTGAAAGAATGCTCCGTAATAAATTCCTTGTAATCGAGCTGTTTTATACTCTTTCCAATAACTTTTTTCTCCTTTCTTTTCGGCTCTTAATCTTATAGAACCCCCATCAACACTCATCTCAGATAACCCTTGTTTGACATCAGGCAATGTTAATTCTTTTTCGATAACTTTTCTTTGATGAGTTGAGTGACCTACTTTCAATCCTGTTAAGAGTAAAAGATCATTTTCGGCATTTTGATAGGATTCATTAGCACTTAGGAGAAGACAGCATTTTTCTAGCAAGGGACTATGGCGTGTATAGGGTTCTATTCCCAAGGCATCTGCCTGTTTTCGACTAATACTGAGTTTTCCGACACAGCTTTTTAAAGTTCTTTTTTTTCCGCGGCTAGTTCTGGTCTTTTTTGCGATAAAAAAAGGGCTATTTTTGGGCTAACGTATTCTAAAACCTTGGCTCTGACCGTATTTTCGATGGTTTCTAGGGTTTCCAAGCTCTCCGAGTCACTATCATTATACAGAATCTCGCTAACTCTTCGTAAACAAGCTTCCAGTTCTTTTTTCTCTGATGGTGTCATTTTTGTTTTTGTCAACATCTACCTTTCTATGGTAGTCAGTTGATGTGGTTTCAAACAAGACTTATTATTTAATTCGCGAGTATTGCTCGCGAATTAAGAATTTCCGTTTTTTTTATTTTTTCCAAAATGGGATGCTCCCCTTTCAATTTAGCAACAAAGACGCTTATGAGAGGCTTTTGTGAGCAAATCACTTTGTGGTGTTTATCTTAAAACAGAACAATTAACCTTTTATCGTAATGTTTTTGCTTCAAATGATTTACTTTCTCTAGTTCAGCAATAGTACTAAATATATAAAACTTCTTTTAGTTTAATAAAGAAAATTATGCCAAGAATAGAAGATTTGGATTTGGAAAGATATAGCTTAAATAGTTTTTATGATAACAGAGTCCTCTTGCAAGGTTTCTACTGGGAATCATACAGACACGGTAATACACCTCCTGACCCCGCATGGCCAAAATACGGAGATGATAAACTGTGGTATGAGATTGTAAAAGATAATGCCCAGGAAATACGAGAAGGCCGTTTTGACTTAATATGGTTGCCTCCCGTTTGTTTTGCTGGTGACTATAAAGAAGGTTATACTCCAAAGGAATATTTTAACTATTCCAATAGCTATGGCAATAAAGTTCAGCACCGAGAAATGCTAGAAGCACTTCTGAGTAATGGTATTGAGCCAATAGCAGATGTAGTAATTAATCATAGAGATGGGACTAGTCATTGGGCAGATTTTACTAATCCCGAATGGGATTTATCCTCTGTAAGCAGGAATGACGAGTTCTTTAAGTATGTAGATAGTGACCTTGATGATGTGCCTGAAGATTATAGGGATTCATTTAGACCTGAACAATTAAGAAGGGTTTATGGGAATAATTATAAAACTGCACCCAGAGGGAACCCTGAACCAGATGAACGTGGTTACGATGCTTATAGAGATATAGACCATAGTAATCCTATAGTAAGAAGAGATATATTAAGGTATCTTTTATCGCTGCGTACTCTAGGATATCGAGGGTGGAGATATGATCTGGTCAAAGGCTTTTTAGCTGATAAAGTTAGCATCTATAACCGTATTACAACTCCTTCCTTTTCCGTGGGTGAATTTTGGGAAAGAGATAATGGTCAATTGAGAGGTTGGACATGGCATACCGCTGTAGAAAACGGCAATTTGAAGACAGCAAGTAATATTTTTGACTTTCAAAGCTATTACACATTGAGAGATAGTAAAGGTAACTATAAGGCTTTATCTGGATATGGAAAGGGCATAGGTTTAATTGGAGACGATACAGATGGCCATTCATGGAAAAATAGAGCCGTTACATTTTTGGAAAATCATGATACGGGTTACAGAACTAAAGGAGACGGAACACCACAAAAAGATCATAAATTTGATAGCTTTGCAAACAATTGGGAAGTTGAACAAGGTTATGCCTACATTTTGACCCACCCAGGAATTCCCTCAGTGTATTGGAAACATTATTTTGATTGGGGTTCTGAATTAAAAAATAAAATAAAAGCTTTGAAAGACAAAGCTTAGAATTTTTCAGCAATAATTTTGGCTTTAAACTAAGTCTCCAGTGACTTTTGAGAATTGGTATTAGTTTGACAAAGTCAACATTTTTTAATACCGATAACTCTGTTTAGTTAAAACATTCTCTGTAATTCATATTTTATTAAATTCCACGAATCTCAGGTAACGGGGAATTAATTCTGAAGTGCAGATCATTCCGTGATTAGGTGCAATAGGTGATCGCATTCTTCCCCTACTCAACTTAAGAATTACTCTGGGGTGTAGATACTGGATGATAATTAGCTTTTCCCTAGTAGATCATCAAAACTGTAATTACCCTACTCCTGGTTTGACTTGATGATAAATAACTAAGTTAGAGTTCATAATTTTTCTTTGATTATGCTGTAGGAAAATTTTGATTACTCAAGCCAATTATTAACAAGAATATCGACAATGCTACTAAACCAACGGAGTTGATATTTTGTTGAATTACCCTCACTTATCTTATAAGTAGCCATTTCTAATTGACTATATTTCTCTCCTTTTGCTGTTGCCTTATAATAGTCGTGAACTTGTTTACCAGTGGCTTTTCTAACTCTTTTTATTGATACTTGATAGTCTAATTCTAAGAGTTTCTTGTTAACAGCACGAGCCGAGATTTTAGTAATACCTAATCTTTGAGTTAGTTTCTCAGCAATTTGTGTTGGAGACAGAGCTTTTTCTTCAAGGGGATTAGCATTCGCTATAGCATTCTTCTGAGGGAGTAGTAAAGGTTCTGCTTCAGGTCTAATTTGTCTTACTGAATCTAGTTTTTATATTGATTCTATAATGTGGAAAGCCTTTCAAATATAGATTTATATTTTTAACTTACACAAAGTAAGCCGGAACACGATACATTTTAGATTTTCTTAATCATTAATTGCCTTCCAAATTAGTGAACTTTCCCACACTGGGATTGAAAAGAACCTTACAAGTCCCAGTCCCACCATTACGATTCTTACCAACGATAATCTCTATAATGCCTTTATCATCGGTATCTGACTTGTAATACTCATCTCGATAAAGCAATAAACCTAAATCCATATCTTGCTCAATATCGCCACTGTCTTTAATATCAGCCATCGAAGGACGTTTATTACTCTGACCTTCTACACCACGATTAATTTGAGCCAAGACAACAAAGGGAGTATTGAAAGTTTTGGCAATGTCTTTACAAGCACCAGAATACTTACCAATGGCTTGTGCCCTATTACCTGCTGCCCTATCTCCTAGCTTCTGAATGTAGTCAAGTACTACTAAACCTAATTCACCCGAATCCGACTGAATACGACGCAGTACAGATCGTATTCTAGTAGGAGTTAATTCAAAAGAGGGAGTGTCATCAATGATAATTGGGAGTTCTGCTAAATTTCCTAATCCTTCTACTAAAGAATCGTACTCGTCTTCATATATTTGATTGTGCATCAATCGTTGCGAATCAATGCCAGTGTGCATGGAAAGGAATCTTTTAGTTAACTGTTCGGAGGACATCTCAGCAGAAAAGAAGACGGAGGGTTTGTTTTCATTTTTGGCAATGTAATCAGTTAGATAACAGCCTAACCAACTTTTCCCCATACTGGGACGACCAGCAATTACAATTAAATCTTGTTTGATTAAGCCACCAATAAGAGAGTCCAAATCTGTTAAGCCAGTAGGGTAAGCAGGAGACGAACCTTGCTCTATTTTCTTGAAAACCGACTCCAAACATTCATTGATTGGTTTGGGTTGAAATAATCCTTGTTTATTAGTGGTGAGGTTAAATATCTTCTCTTCAGAAACATCAAAGATAGTTTCTAATTCAGTAGCAGTGTCATAACCTAATTCAACTATTTCATGACCTACTTGGACTAATTGACGACGCTGATATTTATGGAGAAGAATTAAAGCGTAACGGTCAATGTTTACCGCTGATACAGTACGATTAACTAAGCTTGCTAACTTAGCTGTACCTCCTACTTTTTCTAGTAATTTATGGTCAGCAAGCCAAGTTGAAACAGCCATTAAATCAGTAGGTTTATCTTTTTGATATAGTTCTAATGCCGTTTGATATATTCGCTGGTGAGTCTGAAGACAAAAGGCTTCTACTGGTAGCATATCTGCTACGATGCTGATAGCTTGAGGGTCTAATAAAATTCCTCCTAGTATGGCTTCTTCTGCTTCAATGTTGCCTAAAAAGGTATTATTATCAGTCATTTTTCTTGTTAAAAATATTGCTTAGTTTCTTGAGTTTTTCAGGGTCAATTAATTTCTTTCCTGGTTGGTCTGATGCTTTAGTTATCTTCTGTTCTGGTTTTCTATCTTTAGACTGAGTTTTGCTCTCAGTATTAGGTTCTGCTTCATCACAAATCATTGATAGCAAACAAGCCTCTTGGCTTTTAACATCATGATTATCCCGATATTGCTTAAAGGCTTCGATAGATAATTTGACTTTTTCTATATCTCTATTAGCTATTTTTTCTCTCAACTTTTTACTAATTTTGATACCAAGAGCTTTAATAGAATCAATTAATAATTCTTCTATATCATTGTTGGTTGCTGTTGTAGAAGATGTAGCTTTTTTTTCTTTAATTGGTGTAGTAATAGAAACTACTTTGCTAGTAGGACTAGGTCTAGTCAATTCTTTTAATTGAGTTCGCAGTCTTTCATTTTCGTCTCTGATTTCATAGATTTCAGCTACATGACCTCTAAGAATTTCGTTTTGATGCTTTAGTTCTTTAATTTCTGCTTCAAGTTTACGGATTTTATCTTTAGCTACTTGATGTAAAGTTTTAAGACTATGAGGTCGATGTTTACTATCTTCTTCTAAGAAGTTAAGAGTAGTTTCTTTTTTCTGTTGAAGTTCGTGAATGTAAGCTTTAATCTCATCCCACTTGTAGAGATAAGAAATAGAACAACCAGCTACAGTAGCTATATTTTTAAAGGTAAGAGGCTTCTTTTGCTTTTGAATTTCAGCAATAGCTTTTAGTACCTGTTCTTTCTTCTGTTCCTTTCTTTTAGCTTGAGTACGACGAAGAACTTCAGCCTGTTTTTGTCTATTGCTCATCAGCTAATTTCCTCAACTCTCTTAGCCATTTGTCCATCGCTTCAATGGTTTCTTTAGCTTCTTCAGCTATTACTTCTGCACTAGCACCAGCTTTTTTCGCTTGAGCTAATCTTTGTTGTTCACCCTGGTACTGACGCTCGTATAGAGGTAACTTAGCTGTACTGGGACGAAAACTAGAACAGCCATAGCATTTAGGATAAATATTAATGGGACAAGGTGTTTTAGGATCTAAAATACAATGTCCGTAAACTACGTAACGATGTGGGACTTCTGAATCTGGTTTACCTGGATCTAGTTCATGGGCTTTAAGGTTTTTGAGTAAGCTATGGGGTAAAGATTGCCAGGGTAGGAATTTGTTTTCAGAATTCACTATAACTTCATGAAACGGTAAATCTACCTCTGCTACTTGTTCTCTAGTAGGTGGTGCATAATGTTGGAATGTTGTCTTACTGCTCTTATGGTCTAGTAAAAGACGAGCAGCTTCCATTCCATATTTTGTTCTTACTTCTTGTCCACGAGTAGAGCGAGTAATTTTCCCTGTAAAGTGAGGCTTTTGTCCGTTGACATCTAAAACATTTTCTTTTTCAATTAATATCCGAATAATGCCAACCATTGGGTTGCTTTTTGTATCTACAAGAGGAGGTTCAGGTAAAGGTTTAATATTGGGAAAAGTTGGATATGATAGTTGCTTTATGCTCCGAAAATGACAAAACAAATAAGGATAATCTTCACCAATAACTTTTTGAATCCATTGTTGTTGTTCTTCTATAATTCTCCTGATTTTTCGATTGGCAAATATTTTGTGCCACCTTTGAGTTTTATGTTGAAAAAATTTGACATACCATTGACCATTTTCTTCAATCAAACATTTAAAAAGTAAATTACAAATATCTCTAGGTCTAGCACCAGTATAAGACTGAATTAAATAATGAGAAGCAATGGGTTTAGGAATTTTATGTAGATGAGATTCAATAGCTTTACGAGTTACTTCATCTAACCAATCAGGATCGTTATGACTTATTTTTAGAACATCACGACTACGGATTAAAGAAGGTGTATCTAAGTCAAGCCAATCAAAAAAATCTCTAAGATGCGCTAGTTTTTTATTAATAGTAACATTCTTATTATGTTTACAATTATCCAAAAAAACATTTACTGTATTTCTATTTATATCCGATTTATTTTCAAGACTTAAACTAATAATTGTTTTGCCTAATTGTTTTAAAGAATTTAAAAAGTATAAAACACTTCTTTCTGAATAATAACGTTGAATTTTCAATAAAAAGTGTATATATTTTTTTACTACTTGCCGATACCAATCAGGATTGATTTCATGAAAATAAATTTTGGTTACACGAGGATTTTTAAAAAAATGTTTTAGCTGCCATGAATCCTCATCAAAAGAAAATTCTTGTAGTTTATTCTCTGTTTGTTGCCCCATCCAAGATGTGTGATATTTTGAATTTGAATCAAATTGGATCTTACAAAAGCGACATTTACATTGTCTATTATTTTTACTGGATACTTGATATATCCATCCTCTTTGTCCATTATGTCCAATCTCTTTACATAGTTCATTTGGACATTCTATGTTAGAAATATAATTATAGATATAGCTTGGAACATGGCAAGTAAGGTTTGTTCTTTTATCACAATTATTACAATATAGATTTATTTTGCAAATTAGAGTTTTATCATAATAATATCTAACTAACTTACCTTTATTACAATTAGGACAGTGGTATTCTTGATTATATTCTTGATCCCAATTAACTTCTAATTGACCATTGAGAGTAGTGTGAAATGAAATTGGTGGATGGTTACGATTATTCTTCATTATTTTTATTCTTTAAGTTTTCTAATTCTTCTAAACCTTGTAATCTAGTTGTCAATAATCCTAAGAAACGATTTACTTCTGTAACCCTTCTCTGTTTACCTGCTTTTTGTGCTTGTTCTAAATCTTGTTGTAAATCTTTAATATCACTTTCTATTAAGGGTTTGTCTTCTAATCTCACTCGATGATGTTCACAACTCAGACAAGCATAGCGAAGCTCACAATCTCCTAACAGGTTAGGTCGATGACAATTTCCTGAAGAAATAGTGAATTTTGGGGCTAGTAATTCTGCCAGTCTTTCTTGTTTATATCTAGGTTTTTTAGGTTCCCAAGTTGTTACTCGACCATACATATCGACATAACCTTTGGTATCAGCTTCTTTTTCTAATTTGTCTAAAGAACGCTGACGATAATGAGGTAGCATATCTAACGAACCATGTCCTAATACAGCAGCGATGTATTCATCTTTTACTCCGCAGTTAGTCATAATACTAGCTTTGGTACGTCGAAACATATGACTTTGTAGATTAAACCTATTACCATGTTTATCTCGTAAATCTGCTTCTTCTCGGAAATCACGAAGCCATTTCTGAATTGTTTGACTGCTAAGAACTTCAGCAGTGTAAATTAGTTTTAATTCAAATCTCTTAGTACCTATACGAGTGCCTTCTTCCTGACGAGGATAAATGTTACAAAATAACTTAGGAAAATTTGAATTAATACCCAGTTGTTTATCTAGAAATTTCTGTTGTTCTCTAACTAATTCAACTATAACTAAGTGAACCCTTTGATATCGCCAATGTTTTCGTTTTTCTATCCATCTTAATAAAAACCATTGTTCTCCTTCTTTTTTAAGACATTGACGAGGCATTCTAAGCATTTCTCCAATTCGCGCCCCTAAAGCAAGCTGTAATCGAAATAATCGCTCTAATGGTGGTGGGAATAAATGAAAATTTTGATAAATTTGATATAAAACTTCTTCGGGAATGGTTTCAATTTTTGGTGTTGATTTTTGATATTTAAGAGGAGTATAAGATAATTTAAGCCATTTTTCTTCTGTCCATAATTTAGAAACGTATCTTAAAGTTTTCTGTTTATTCTCTTTCCCTTTTTTAGAATCAATAACAAATTTTTTTAGTATTGAATTAGTTAATAATTTAGGTTGAGTATATCCTTGTTCACTTAAAAGCCCATCTAACTGTTTTAACTAATAAATTTTATTTTGAATTGTACCTATTACAAATTTTTGTCTAACCATAGCTAAAACTGTCAACTTAGTTAATAACTTAAACCAAGGTAATAAAAAATCTGTAAAATATATAGCGTTTCTCGTATTAGTGAGGTACACCTTGGTTGTGTTTGGGTAAAGGGGAAGGGGTAAAGGGGAAAAATAATGTACCTCATGAGTCTGAGAATTGCTATATATTCTTGTTTGTTGCTATTTTTACCTCTTCTTCTGTATAACCCAAATCAATTAAAGCCCAAGTATCTTTATTTAACAAAGGGTTATTAATAAATTCTTGACCTAATTCTGACTGTTCAATTCTTTCTTGTAACTCTTCAATAGGTAACATTCTATTCTTCTTCTTCTCCTAACAAATAAGCATCTAAACTCATTTCATCTAGTACGTGAGAGTAGATATCTTTAGTTGTGGCGATAGACTTATGACCCAGTAATTGCTGCACGTATTCATCCATATAACCAGCTTGCAGCATCCTAGTAGCGAAAGTATGTCTTAATAGATGGGGATGAGCTTCAATTCTTGTCCTATCCTTAAGTTGATAAAACAAATTATTCAACCGCGCACTGGTCATGGGTTTACCCGCATATTTGCCATCCAAGTTTACGAATAGCATTCCGTGTCCCTGCTGTTCTGCTTTTGGGGGATATTCTTCTAATAGGTAAGCTTGAAATGTCTCCTGTATCTGGGAGCGATTGTGCAAAATAGGAATTTCTCGCTCACGACCTTTGGCTTTTGCACCATTAGGATTATCTTCTCTGCGGATAATTCTGATTCTTCCTCTACTATTCATATCTCGAACATCTACTAGATGTAAGCCTAATAGTTCGCCTCGTCTAATTCCTGTTTCTCTCAAAAGCATTACTATGAGCCTGTCTCGATAGGTATAACAAGCATTAGCTAATTGGGTTACTTGTTCGTCTGTCAGACAACCAGGAAAGTTTTTGGGTTCTTTTACTTTGATTCGTTTTCTTTTATCTGGAGTACTTTTTACAATCCCCCTTAAGAAACCACCACGCTTACCCCAGCCATGAGCCAATTTAGTAAATTGTTTTTCATTAACCCTACCTTCTACAGCGTGGAATTCATACATTCCTTGAATCGCTGTAACTGCTAGATTGACAGTACGAGAGCTACGTTTGGATACTGCTTCTCTGACTTCCTCTGAAATGACTTCTATATCTCCACCAAGGAGATACCAGTTAACAAAATCTGCTAGTTCGTTTAGACCGACTTCTTGCCAGTCAAGAGATTTGTACTCTAACCAATGCCAAAAATCAACTAATCGACAAGCATAGGTATTAACTGTGTTAGCTGCTAGTTGTCGCTTACGGCAATAGTTTAAGTAC
>JASJEK010000426.1 GCA_030064915.1 Xenococcaceae cyanobacterium MO_234.B1 | reverse complement strand
GGGTTTGGCACTGCCAAACCCCTACGATTAATTGCTTTGCCCCTAAAATAATTATCGGTCATAATCAAAATGCCATGAATATGGTTGGGCATTATTATAAATTTATCTAATTCAATTCTAGGAAAATGTTTAGGAATAGCTTGCCAACATTCCGATGCAAGATTACCGAAGTCATTTAATATTAATTGCTTGTTTGCGATCGCCCCTAATAAAGATTGTTTTTGATAAGTGCAAATAGTAATAAAATATAAACCTGCTTGAGTATAATCATATCCTTTTAATCTAATCGAACGGCGATCGTGTTTGACGGGCTCGTATTTCATTTATTGTGCATCTAAGCTACTATCTTGAGATTACCCAGTTATTATTTAATAAATAACAAAATCCCTACTTATTAAAGGCGATCTCCAAACTTCCAAATTATGCTAACCTAATACAATAGACATAACAGAAGATGAGAACTGATATAGAGTTAATTAATGCTTTTCTACCTCGTCCAATTACTAATGAAGCAGAGTTGATTGCTACGCAAAAACAAATTAATTCTCTCTTAGACAAGAAACAACTAACTCAAGACGACCAAGATTATTTAAAAGTTTTGGGAATGTTAGTTTATGAATATGAAGAGAAGCATGAACAAATACCAGAAATCAAAGGAGTCGAATTGTTAAAGGCTGCATCTGAAGAATTTGGAGTACACCATAAAGATT
Source organism: Xenococcaceae cyanobacterium MO_234.B1 (assembly GCA_030064915.1). Taxonomy (GTDB): domain Bacteria; phylum Cyanobacteriota; class Cyanobacteriia; order Cyanobacteriales; family Xenococcaceae; genus JASJCP01. The sequence goes on along the minus strand of JASJEK010000426.1, from coordinate 4,511 downwards.
TAATAAATATATTTAATAGTGAATTAGTAATTTTAGATATATTACAAGGTAAACAGCGATTAACAAGAAAACAAGAGCAGCAATTAATGGAACATTTTATGTGATGTTTGATGTTTAATGTTTGATGTTTTCGATGTAGAAAATAAACATAAACTAAAACCATAGCTAATTAGATAGCAATCCTGGTAACATAAACAATCTAGACCTTGTTTGCTATCTCCTATGAATACTGACTTTCTGAGCCACCTTAACCCTTCTCAACGCAGTGCTGTAGAACACTATTGTGGTCCAATGCTAGTGGTTGCTGGCGCAGGTTCGGGGAAAACTAGAGCCTTAACTTATCGCATTGCTAATCTAATTCGCAATCATGGAGTAGAACCTGAAAATATATTAGCAGTAACATTTACTAATAAAGCTGCGCGAGAGATGCGTGAGAGAATTGAAAATATTTTTGCTCAAGAATTAGCGCAGGAAGTTCATGGACAAAGATTAGATTTACTGTCAGAATATGAACAGAAAACAATGCGATCGCGTGTTTATAAGAGTACCACTAAACCCCTTTGGATGGGAACTTTTCATAGTTTGTGCGGTCGTATTTTAAGGTTTGATATTAACAAGTATCAAGATGAACAAGGGCGCACTTGGAAGCGTAATTTTTCTATTTTTGATGAGTCTGATGTTCAGAGTTTAGTTAAAAATATTGTTACTAAACAGTTAGACTTAGATGATAAAAAGTTTGACCCTCGTAAGATAAGATATCGTATTAGTAATGCTAAAAACCTGGGGTTAAGTCCTCAAGATTATCTTCAGGAACATAAGAGCTATCAAGGACGAGCTATCGCTGAAATTTATAATGAATATCAGTCTCAATTAGCTGGTAATAATGCTTTAGACTTTGATGATTTGATTTTAATACCTGTAAGACTTTTTCAGCAGAATGAATCAATACTGGGTTATTGGCATAGTCAATTTCATCACATTTTAGTTGATGAGTATCAAGATACTAATCGTATTCAGTATGATTTAATTAGACTATTAACTACTAATAACGAACCCAATAAAAAGGCTTGGAATTGGCAAGGACGTTCTTTATTTGTGGTAGGAGATGCTGACCAGTCTATTTATTCTTTTCGTTTAGCGGATTTTACTATCTTATTAGACTTTCAGCAAGATTTTGGGGATGGTCTGCCTGATGATGATACCAGAACCATGATCAAGTTAGAAGAGAATTATCGCTCTAGTGAAAACATTTTACAAGCTGCAAATTCTCTCATTGACAATAATACTCAAAGAATTGACAAGGTATTAAAAGCAACTAGAGGGGTTGGGGAATATATTTATCTTTATAAAGCAGATGAAGAACAGTTAGAAGCAAGATTTGTCATCAATCAAATTCAGCATCTGATTAAAGACAACCCAGAACTTAATTGGGGAAGTTGTGCTATTTTATATCGTACCAATGCTCAATCTCGTCCTTTTGAAGATTTACTGATTCAAAATAATATTCCTTATAATATTGTTGGGGGATTAAAGTTTTATGAACGTAAAGAAATTAAAGAGGCACTAGCTTATTTGCGGATATTATTTAATCCTGATGATACTGTCAGTTTGCTTCGCATTATTAACACTCCCCGTCGTGGTATTGGCAAAACTACAATTAATTCTTTAGTTGATGCTTCTCAGCAGTTGGGTGTTCCTCTGTGGGAAATTCTCAGTGATGAAACTTCCGCTAGTACAATGTCGGGAAGAGCAGCTAAAGCTGTTGGTAGATTTGTTAATCTTATTCAAAATGCTCAAGCAAAGTTAGAAGAATTAACCGCAGCAGAAATACTTAGCTATGTAATGGAAGCTTCTGGTTATGTGGATACGTTAAAACAACAAGGTACAGATGAAGCAGATAACCGCATTGAAAATATTTATGAATTATATAATGCGGTGATGCAGTTCCAAGAAGATAATGAAGAAACCAGTTTAGAAGCATTTTTATCTAGTGCTGCACTAGCTTCAGATTTAGATAATCTAGAAGAAGGAGAAGCAAAAGTCTCTTTAATGACCCTTCATTCTGCAAAAGGTTTAGAATTTCCTATAGTTTTTCTTGTAGGAGTAGAACAAGGCTTATTACCTCATAATCGCACTATTAACGACCCTTTGCAATTAGAAGAAGAACGTCGTCTTTGCTATGTGGGAATTACTCGCGCCCAAGAACAACTATTTCTAACTTATACTAGAGAACGTCGTCTTTGGGGTTATCGAGAACCTGCTGTTGCTTCTCAATTTTTAGGAGAACTACCAGAAGATTTAATTAGTAGCAATATTCCCTATACTTCCTATTCTCGCCGTCGCGATGAAGTACTAGAAAGTCCATCATATAATAATAATAATAATATAGATTGGGCTGTGGGCGATCGCGTTTTTCATAAAGAGTTTGGCGAAGGGGAAGTTACCCATGTACTCAATTCAGGAACCAAACCAACTCTAGGAATAAAATTCTCCAGTATTAAGCGCACTAAAATTTTGTCTCAAAATTCTGAGATGGAGAAGATTGAGTAATCATTGAACATTTATCATTTACCAGTTATCAATGATTCAATGGTGTTCATAACTTATTTGAGAAATTACCATAGATTCATTCTCAATTACTCACTATTAATGAGAATGAATCTCCTCGTGCTACTAAAGAGAAGAAAGCTAACAACTAAAAGCTAATAGCTACAAAATTAAAATCATGACTGATAAATGTTTGATGGTAATTGATAGATTACGAAAGCTGACTCAGGTTGATGTTATAGATGGTTGGTATAATGCTTCGATAGAAAACAGTGTTGATAATTTACCCTCAGAATTAGTCTTAGATAACTGTCAACTAGCATCTGTCAATGAGAAGGGATATATTACTTTTTCCAAGGGAAGACAGGTAAAATGGTTAGTTCAAAAAATTACTGTTTCTGAGTCTCTGCAACAATACCCCATATCAGGTTTATCATTGCGTTTATTATTAACATGGTGGGCGGAAGATGCCAAGATATTTATTGACGGTAAATTAGTACAAGAGGGAGATTTATTTGATTCTTCTGCTAGAGTTTTAATTACTGATAGTGCGATACCAGGACAAGAATTTACTATTGCTATTCGTCTAGTAAGTCCTAATCATGATATTGGAGCTTTAATGCGATCGCATATTGTTTATGAAAGATATAATACTAAGATAGAACATACTATACCAGCTCCTGGTTTCGTGGCAGATGAATTAACTATCTTGTATCAATACTTAACTAACTTTGAACCAGGAAAAATCAAATTACTAGCTCAAGCTCTAGATAGTATAAATTGGAAAGTAGTTAGTGATGCTGAAGAGTTTGACAATGAATTAAATCAGATACGCCAGAAGTTGCTACCTCTAGCTAGTAATATTAAACAAAGAAAATTCCATTTACTAGGACACGCTCACTTAGATATGGCTTGGTTATGGGAAACTCAAGAAACTTATCAAGTAGCACAACGCACTTTTAAGTCAGTTCTAAGTTTACAACAAGACTATCCTAACTTAACTTTCTGTCATACTAGCCCTGCATTATATCAGTGGATAGAAGAAAATAATGCTGATCTTTTTAACAAGATTCAAGATGCTATCAAGAATCAAACCTGGGAAGCTTTAGGGGGAATGTGGATTGAACCAGAGGTAAACTTGATAAGTGGAGAATCTTTAATTCGTCAGCTATTATACGGACAACAATATTTTAAAGAAAAGTTTGGTACAACTACAAGAGTTGCTTGGCTTCCTGATAGTTTTGGCTTTCCTTGGCAATTACCCCAGATACTAAAACAATGCGGGATTGATTATTTCGTAACAGGAAAACTGCACTGGAATGATACTACCAAGTTTCCCCACGGTGCTTTTTGGTGGGAGTCTCCTGACGAAACACGGATATTTACCCTTATGTCTCCTCCCAATGTTACGGGAGTAATGGATACTAACCCTATCACCATGGCTAACTATGCAGTAGAGTGGGAAAGCCAAACAGCTTTACAAGATATCTTTTGGTTACCTGGAGTGGGAGATCATGGGGGAGGCCCGACTAGAGATATGCTAGAAGTAGCAACAAAGTGGCATAACTCTCCTTTTTTCCCTCAGATAGAATTTACTACTGCAACTGAATATTTAGATACTATCAGTCAAAGGGAGACTGGGAGACTGGGAGACAAGGAGACAAGGGAGACAAGGGAGACAAGGGAGACAAGGGAGACAAGGGAGACAAGGGAGACAAGGGAGACAAGTGTTTCTTATCAATCTAATCAATCTAAAATAGTTTCCCAATTGTGCAACGATAGTCAAGATAATAGTCAAGATAACTTTGAAGATAAGGAAAGCCCATTCCCATTTCCTGTCTGGAAAAGTGAACTGTATCTAGAACTTCATCGTGGTTGCTATACCACCCACGCAGAGCAAAAAAGATTTAATCGTTATTGTGAAGGATTACTTTATCAGGGAGAGTTGTTTGCTACTATCGCTA
>JASJEK010000003.1 GCA_030064915.1 Xenococcaceae cyanobacterium MO_234.B1 | reverse complement strand
TTTACCCATCTTGACTAATTAATCAATTTGCTTATCCGAGAAGTATTGCAACACACATAAGCTGCTCCACATTTAACTTGCATAATTCCGACCCTCAATCCCTATATATAGCTTGAAACGTTCTGTCAAACTCGATGTTGATCAGCTTATCTTGCGTTTTAGGTCAAGCACTTTTACTGGATCGCCAGCAATTCTCATTTTAAGATTTCATGACATTAAAACTCTTATACCAAGAGGGGTTGATAATTCTTAACAAATCTGGGGCTCGCTCTCTATGGCGCAAACTGGTTTCAAAATGAAAATTGCTGACTGGACCGTAGCAGTTTAAAAAATCAAGTTGAGGATAGGTATGGGTATGTTTTTTAAAACTCTTTTCAAAAATACTAAAATTAGCACTAAGTTTAATTTATTTGTAATTCTCATTTTCATCATTGGGATTTTACTCAGTGGTTCAACATTTTGGATAGCTCTTGAGCAAAGGGCGGAAGCTGAAGTTAGTTCTAAAGCCTTAGTCCTCATGGAAACCATGAATGGAGTTCGAAGTTATACTCAAGATCGAATTAAACCTCTTCTAAAAGAGAGACTAGAAACTGAGTCTAAATTCACTCCCGAGGCAGTTGCACCCTTCTCAGCTAGAGAAGTCTTTGAGTATTTTCGTAAAAATCCAGGTTATGAAAATTTCATTTTTAAAAATGCTGCACCTAATCCGACAAACTTAAGAGATCAGGCAGATGAGTTTGAAACTAAGCTTGTAAAGGAGTTCCAGAATCAACCATCCTCGGAAAAAAATGGCTGGCGCGACTTTTCCTTCGGAAAGGCATTTTACACAGCACGACCAATTGTTATTAAGAAACCGAGTTGCCTGGAATGCCACTCAACTCCAGATATTGCCCCTAAGAGCTTGTTGGCAACCTACGGGACTAAGCACGGTTTTGGATGGAAGCTCAACGATATTGTGGCAGCTCAGATCGTCTACGTTCCAGCCGAGGAAATTATGGCGAGCGTTCGTCGCTCATTTGTGATGACTCTGGGAATTTTAATTGGTACTTTTTTGCTCATTGTTTTTTCGCTCAATTTTTTGCTGAAACGCACTGTAATCCAGCGAATTCAGAAAATAGCTAAAACGGCACAAGCTGCCAGTCTTGGAGATATGAAAGCTGATTTTGAAGAAGATTCTAAAGATGAAATTGGTATTCTGGCAATGGCCTTCAATCGTATGAAATACAGCTTAGAAGTGGCCATGAAAAGATTGAATCCAAGAGAGAGAAACTAATAATAGGAACGGTTGAAAGCTAATACCTGTTTGTGTTTTGCAATTCTTAGTATTTCTGGCTCAGACATTTTTTTGACACTCCCCAGAATCCGCTACGCGCTCATTCGGACGGGACGTAAGTACCTGTGCAAAATTAATTGTGCATTTTGAGCTAGCAGGGAGCAGCCCTGCCCCCTGAACGGGGTGGGAATTCCCCCTCTCCCTTTAAACCACAAATATCAAAAATGAGGTGCTTCCACACTAGAAATACACCCCATTCCCTACTCCTACAAATTGCTTAAAACCGAATTGCATTTGCTTCCAGGTTATTTAATTGTTTTCTGGGTCAATTACACTCTTAGCTCATAGCTACATGAGAGCGATCATAAATAGTATTAAAATCGTTGAGAGTTTTGCCTTGGATATGGGTGTGATACTTGGGATCAACATCAACACCAATTTCTGAGGCAGTACGTGCCAACATCGATCTTTCGCGATTTACGACTAATTTGTGATGGCGCATTAATAAAGAGCGAGCTTGTGTTTGAATAGACATTGTTGGTTCTCCTTACTTTCCTTACCATAAATATATCATGAATTCTGTATCAAAAAATACTTTTTTTACTTTTTTTATCCTCACAAGTTCTTCAAGTTATTTTTCTACTCTAAAATTACAGGAACTTCCTGAGCAATTTTGCAAGTCTGCATAACTTAAACTTTTTGAAGGTATGGAGGAAGGGATAAATGAATACCAAACTAGCCTGGAAAATTTTAGCTACGATTATAACCAGCTTAATTTTAGTAGTAATTACAGCTAGTCCTCTTGCTGCGGAAGAACCCCTCGACAAGACGGAGTATCTCTATTGTTGTAAAGACAACCAGTCTGGCTGGGGTAGGGGTGGATATAGCAGAAGATACGATCTCAACAATATTGAAACCCTTGATGGAGAGGTAGTTAGTGTAGATTCCTATACCTCTCGAAGGGGAGTTTCTCAGGGCGTACATCTTCTAGTCAATACAGGTAAAGAAACAGTCGAAGTACACTTAGCACCTTCTTGGTATTTAGAAGAACGAGATTTTGAAATTGCACCAGAAGACGAAATTGCCATTACAGGTTCGAGAATTAACATTGACGGAGAACAAGCGATTATCGCCAGTCAGATAAAAAAAGGTAATGCAACTCTCGTACTTAGAGATGAAAATGGTTTTCCCCTGTGGCGTGGGCGTGGCTGGAGACAATAAGAGACATTCAAGGCAAAAGGAAAGAGGCACTCATGCAAAAAAAACACTCTATCTAAACCTTTAAATCTTGAAATCATACCCTTGAGAGATCTCCCCATCAGCCTTGAGCTTTATCCTCTGCTGATATATAGTTTCTATGGGACTATTGTTATATAACACCATTGTAGTAGTGTCGTTACGCTGAAACCCGATACGCTCATAAAAACTTTGTTGATTAGTGGTAGTTAAATAAACTCTCTCTACCTTACTAACTTGGGGATGAGTCAAGACTGTTTCCACTAATTTTACCCCTAAGCCACATCCTCGATAATCAGGGTGAATCACTACATCCCAAATTGCAGCACGATATATTCCGTCAGAAGTAGCTCTGGCAAATCCGATTAGTAGACTTTGAGCCCACACCGTAACAACTGGATTACTATTGGCGATCGCAATACTCAGTCCTTCAATACTACGGTTTTTTGCCCAAAATGCACCTATTTGTAAGAGTTTATGAAGTTGTTCTAGGTTGATTTTTGATTTATCAAGACAAAATTGAATGTGGCTGCAATCCATTGAGTGTCAATTCCTTTATCAGTGGCAATAATGAGTATTGGTGATTGAACTGGAAGTTTCTGTAGTTCTGATACTATTTTTACAGCAGTTTAAGTAAATGCTTCCTGCTTTCTGTAGCTATTTCTTGACATTGGGGATAAGCTGATCAACATTGAGTTTTTATCGTCAAACCAAGTCAGTAAAGGATTTGGGAGCCTAAATTATGCAAGTTTAATGTGGATCAGCTTAACCAGTTTTCGTTAAAGTAGTTTCGGGGTAAGGGGGCATGGCATGCCCCCTTACAAACCAATCAACCACGAATATTTTTCTAAACATCTATATTATGATTATGTGAATCATGAATCCCTGATTTTGTTATACTCAAAAACGGCCTCAATACAGCCAATACAATTAATATATTGTTCCTTTTCTTTTTTATCTCTTAAAACAATGAACTCGCGACTATTGATAAATGGTAGATGGTAAATGATAAATGATAAATGTCAAACTATGGATATTTTTATCAGCACAGGGGAAGTTTCAGGAGATTTACAAGGAGGAATGTTAGTTGAGGCACTGCTTCATCAAGCATCGGGAAAAGAATTGGAGATAGTTGCTTTAGGTGGCGATCGCATGAAACAGGCTGGAGCAACTCTACTCGCCAATACTACTAGTATCGGTTCGGTGGGTTTGTTGGAAGCATTACCTTTTGTCTTTCCCACTCTCCAAATTCAAAATCAAACTAAACAGTATCTACAAAATAATCCTCCTGATGTTTTAGTGCTAATTGACTATGCTGGGCCCAATATTCCCATCGGTAGCTATGTCAAAAAACATCTACCTCAAGTTCCTATAGTCTATTACATTGCTCCTCAAGATTGGGCTGTACCAATGTTAGGAAATGCGCCTAAGTTAGCTAAATTTGTGGATAAACTATTAGCCATTTTTGCTGAAGAAGCTAAATATTATCACAAACAAGGTATAGATGCTACTTGGGTGGGACATCCCTTATTGGATCGAATGCAAAATACTCTAACTCGTGAGCAATCTCGTCAATTATTAGGTATTACACCAGAAGAAACCATCATTACTTTATTTCCTGCTTCCCGTAAACAGGAAATCCAACAAATGTTACCTATTATGGGTGCTGCTGCCCAATTAATTCAAACTAAAATACCTCAAGTTAAGTTTTTAATTCCTGTTTCCTTAGATATCTATCGAGATGCGATCTCAGCAGCAGTGAAGCAATATAATTTATCCGCTACCATTTTAGAAGGACAAGCTTTAGAGGCGATCGCTGCATCGGATTTGGCTATTAGTAAATCAGGGACAGTTAATTTAGAAATTGCGTTACTAAACATTCCTCAAGTAGTCTTGTATCGAGTTCATCCTGTCACTGCTTGGTTGGCTCGCAAATTGCTAAAAATTAACATTCCTTTGATGTCGCCACCCAACTTAATAGTTAACCGCCAAATTGTCCCAGAATTGCAACAAGAATCTGCCACACCTGATAATGTAGCTCAATCTGCTTGGGAATTATTATTTAACAGCAATAAACGCCAACAAATACTTGATGACTATCAAGAAATGAAGTCCTTATTGGGAGATATGGGAGTATCCAATCGTGCTGCAAGGGAAATTCTGAAGATAGCTGGTAAGCAGGGGGATAGCGTCCCTAAGTAATTATTAATCAAAAATTAGTAAGAACAATTAGTAATAGCTTGCTGTTGATTTATGGGTAGCTTGTGACAGTAAATTGCAGACTTCTCGATCTGTGGTTTGAGTAAAATCTCCGTACCACAAACCAACAGCATGAAAAGATTTGGGTGCAATGATATACACAATATCATCTGCTTGAGTTTTGAGTTGTTCTATAACTGAGAAAGATAGAACAGGAACAGCAATTATAATGCTTTTTGGTTGGTGTTGGCGTATGAGTCTAATCGCAGCGTGCATTGTCAAACCTGTAGCAATACCATCATCAACTATAATTACAATGCGATCGCGAATTTCTAGCATGGGGCGATAGTTTTGATAACAACGTTCACGCCATCTTAATTCTGCTTTTTTCTTGGCAAAGACTGCCCTAATTTCTTCTCGGTCTATTTTTTGATTTTGAGTCGTGTTTTTATCAATAATAACTATGTCCTTACTATAATCATGCATCAACCCATCTTCGGCTATTGCACCCATTGCTATTTCTGGGTTGCCTGGAGTACCTAATTTTTTAACTAGACAAATATCGAGAGGAAGATTCAAAGCCCGTGCAATTTCATATGCTACTATAACCCCTCCACGGGGTAATCCCAACACTATTACATTGGGTTCATTAGCATAAGCAGTAAGTTTTTGAGCTAATCTTTTGCCAGCTTCTTTCCTATTGGGCAGGATTGCTTTCATTCTACTTACCTCCCTCGACTTATTGCCGAATCCCAAATGCAACAATGTGAATTATTGCTTATTAGTTGCTATGGTGAAAAAACAAACACTTACTTCTCACTATCTGGAGGATAGATCACAAGTTTGAGGAAGTTGTGAAGCACGATGAAGTAGTGAAGGGAACTTTATTGGGATTTTTGTCCCATTATATCAGTAATCTCAACTAAACAGTTAGTATTTTGTTCTCAGCACTGGTCAAGCAATATTAAACAGATTACAAAAGAAATATGTAAGCCAGTATCTAAGGAAAATCTTGATGACTCTCAACGAATGCAAAAAATTGCGTCATCTAATAATTATTAAAGATAGAGAAGGCAGAAGGGCTATCCCCTTGGAGATGGCAAGCTATTCTATTGGTCGCTCTGATAGTAACTCTATTGTGCTTTACGGCCCTTGTATTTCTCGGCAACACGCTACAATTCTTCGTATTCCTAATCCTGATAATGAATTAACCAGATTTCGGATCATTGATGGTAGCTTAAATGGAACAAAAAGTACTAATGGTTTATATATTAATGACAATAAATCTTTTTCTCACGACCTACAACATAGGGATGTAATTAAGTTTGGAGATGAAGTAACAATACAATATTATGTTCTATCTAACCTTTCAGATGCTGATTTTCAAAAGTTTTGTCAAGTGGATGATTTTGCTAGAATTTTAAGCAATTCTGCTCACAGCTATGACACCAAAAAAATAGCCCGAAATTATGATTTAGATACTAATGAAATTGCTATAGCCCGTTTAGCTTCTTTTCCTGAATTAACCCCTAATCCAATTATTGAAATTAATCTAGCTGGAAATATTACTTATACTAATCCCGCTGCAATTTTAGAATTTCCTCAGTTACAAAATCTTGGTAGTCAACACCCGCTCATTGCTCAACTACCTTCTCTAGTAAAACTACATAGTGTTAAGTATTTTGTTAGAGAAATTGAATTTGACAACAGAATCTTAGAAGAGGGCATACACTATATTGCGGAAAGTGAACTGATCCGAATTTTTATTACTGATATTACTGAGCGCAAACAAGTCAAAAAGGAAAAACCACAACAGGATAATTTACTGCAAAATTTACTTAAAGTTTCCCATTTAAGCTTTGATGAACAGTTGGCAAATTTGTTAAAGATTGGATGTAACTATTTTCAGTTAAACACGGGAGTTTTCTGTCAGGTAAAAGGGAATAGCTTAACTATTATACAAGTACATTCTCAACCTAATAATAGTTTTATCTTTAAACCAGGAGAAGTTTTTGATTTAACCCAACCTTTAAAGGAAGACCAGTTAATTTGCTTTTATAATACTCTTAATAGTATAGAACCTTTTAGCGACTTTCATCGAAATAATCTGGAGCTTAAATATTTTTCTAGATTAGGATATCTCGGAATTAGAGTAGTATTTCAGGGTCGAGTTTTAGGGATTTTAAGTTTTGTTGGATCTAATGATTTAGAGAAAAATTTTACAGCATCACAACTGCATTCCTTAAAATTAATGAGTCAGTGGCTAGGAAAAGAAATTGCCAATTATCAGACTCAAAATATTTTACAACAACAGGCAAAGCAAGCAAAATTATTAAAGCAAATTACTCAAGCAATCAATCATGGGTTTAGTACTCCAGATATTCTGTACAATATTGTTAAACAAATTGGTCAAACTTTAGAAGTTAATCGTTGCAGTATTCATTACTATAAGGAAAAACCTAATATCTCAATTCCCTGCGTCGCAGAATACCTCCAAGGAGAGCTAGAATCAATGCTCAATGTTGACATTTCTTTAGTAAATAGTCCTTATATTCAAAAAGTTTTAACTCAAGATGGGGCAGTAATTTCTGATTTAAGTTGTGATATTGCTAGTGATGATGTCAGCACTAATTTTTGTCAGCAATTTGCTATTGAATCAATGTTAACAGTTCGCACTTCTCATCACGGAAAAGTTAATGGCTTACTAGCTGTTTATCGCGATTATAGTTCTTTTAATGCCACAAACACTAATAATCATAATTGGACAGCAACCGAAATTGAGTTAATTGAAATTGTTGCTCAACAGGTAGGGATTTTGATAGCCCAATCACAATTGTTAGAAAAAGAAACATTACAAAAGATTTTATTAAATAAACGCGAGCAAGAACTTAAGGCTATTCAAGAAATCTTATCTAAGACGGTAACTGAGAAAAGTCACTTTTTGGTTAATGCCGTTAAACATATTCAAATATTGAACAATAAAATCACTAACGACTTAAATTTTTTAGAGAATACAGACTTAAGCTCAGAACAAGAATGTCAACTTCAATCAATTCAGCAAAACTGCGACAATATTTTAACTTTAACTAATGACCTTATAGATTTATCTCACTTAGAATCTGGAAAAAATACTCTCGATAAACAATTGTTTAAACTTGAACCATGTTTTAAAGAAGTAATTAAACAAAGTCTGTTTCAAGCTACAAATCAAAACTTAAAATTATCCTATCAGTTAGAAACCCAAGTTCCTCCCGCAATTATTCAAAATTTGCCAAGATTTCAGCAAATTTTAACCGATTTAATTGTCCAAGGAATGCATTTTGCAGAGGTGACAGCAATCGAAATATTTGTTACTGCATTTTTAGTAGATTCAGAAACAAATAACTATGAAATTTTGTTTACTATCTATAATCAAGGCATAGTTCTAAGTTTAGAGCAACTGATATCCTTATTGACACCTTTTAGTCAAGATAATATTAGTCAAGATAATATTAGTCAAGATAATAACTTTTCCCAGGAAGTTTATGATAGTGTAGGCCTAAGATTCGCTATTTGTAAGCAGTTAGTGACGATGATGGGTGGAAATTTCTGGATAGCAAGTCAAGGACAAGTTACGGGTAATTATCCTGCTTATTGGCAACTAGATCGTAATATGGAACCAAAAGAAAATTCAGGGCTGACTTTCTATTTTACGATTTTGGCACAATCTGTGGCGATGATTTGATAGTAATGCAACTATCTCTTCTATTCCTTGACGCACTATCTTCTTATCAGTGTCAAAATTATTCACTAAAATACTCAATACTAAAGTTTCATCATTAGGTAATTCAAGATAACCAGATAAAGTAATAACTCCCGATAGGGTTCCTGTTTTGCCCCACAAATTACCTGAAATATTGGCAAAACGATATTTTAAAGTTCCACTAACTCCTGCTAAAGCTAGAGATTCTTTATAAGTCTTAGCTACTGAAGTTTGAGATATTTTACTTAAGAGAGTGACTAAAACTTCTGGAGTAACTAAACTGTGGCGAGATAGACCAGAACTGTCTGCTAGGATATAACTATTAGAGTCAATTTCTAACTGATCTAAAATTTGTTTAATTGCTTCTACTCCTGTTTCAGTGTTGAGTTGGCGACCTAGAATATTTGCTATGGTTTCCGCGTAGAGATTATTACTTTCTTGGTTGATTTCTTGGAGTATATTTTTAAGAGGCGTAGAAAAGATAGTAACAATAATTCTGGCTTCGGGAATAGTTAAAGCCTCCTTAATTACTATTCCTTGATTGACTTTAATTCCTGCTTGAGACAATAAATGACGCCAAGTCTCTAAAAAATAGTTAGCAGGATCTGCTACTGCTAAATCCCAATCATCAGGTTGACTATCCTGGGCTAATTCTCCTTGAATTTTTAAAGTTGGTTTTCCTAAGACTCCAGTTATTTCTATATTGTAAGGAGTTTCAGCAACAGCAGTTACACCATGATTGAGAATATTCCATTGTCTAGCTGCGATCGCGTCCGACCATTTGAGTTTTACTGTTTCTCCCACCTTTTGAGGTAATAGGGTGAGAGTGAAAGTGTTTTCATTTAAGATGATGCTGTTAACAGAAGTAGCGTAATAGTAATAGATGTCTGACCATTCCCAAGTAGGATTAAGGGGATTTTGGTCGAAATAACTATCTTCAATTATTAACTTTTCTATCTGTTTAATTCCTAATACTTGCAACTGTTGTACTATATTCTTTAGGTTTTCTGATGATATAGTGGGATCTCCTTGTCCTTTTATCTGTAATGTAGTGAGATTGGGCAATTCCCCAGTAGCGTAAATGGGGGTTTTAATCCGAAACTCCTCCCCCAACTCTAATAATGCAGACGCGGTAGTAAAAAGTTTGACATTAGAAGCAGGAACAAAATACTTATCGCGATCGCGACTGTAAAGAGTTTTTCCTGAACTAAGATTTTGGACCAAGATTCCCCAACGGGACTTACTGAACTCAGGGCGATCGATAATAGAGTTAATTTCTAGAGATAAGTCTTGGCTACAAACAGAAGCAGATTCTAGATTAGCTTTAGCTACTGGGGGAATGAAAGAGTTGATGGCAAAGATAAGTAAGACTAGTCTCCAGAATATGGGTTTTTGAAAAATAACTTTCTTAATCATCAGACTATGGTTTGAATATATATTATCCAATCTCTGAGTCCCAATTCTCGAAAAAAACGCGACCCAGATGTAATTGTTGGAGTTAATAAAGCGGTTAGGTGTTCAGTAATAGTCAACTGAAGAGATTGAATTTGAGACGCTGTTAATGTGAGCCAGACCAACTATGATGGATAGCATAACTCTCGAACATTGAAACTTAACTTCAAATCAATGTTGCCTACTATCACTCCAGACAAAATCGATCTCCCCCCTGGAACGTTGTTACATTTTCCTGGGACTTTAGCGGATTACGAACAAATTTTAGCCCAATTAGGCGATCGCGCTATTCCCCGTATTCGTTTCCGAGATAATCATATTTTCTTAATGAGTCCTCTATCAGAACATGGTAATCAAATAGATGTTATATCCGATTTGATTAAAGCACTATTGCGCGATCGAGGAAGGGACTGGCAAAGTTTTCATCCTGTAACTTTAAGACGTGGGAAAGAAGCGGGATTAGAACCTGATGCTTGTTTTTACATTGACAATTATCAAGCAATATTGGGAAAGCGTAAGTTAGATATGAGCATCGATCCTCCCCCAGATTTAGCGATAGAAATCGATGTTACTTCGTTTACTCGTATTGAAGACTATATTCCTTTAGCTATTCCTGAGGTTTGGATTTATAAAAAAGGTGAATTGAATATATATAGCTTTGAGGATAATAATTATTTAGCAACAGATCATAGTAATATTTTTCCTGATTTTCCAGTTAAACAAACCATTCCCCAATACGTTAATCGTGCTTGGGAAGTAGGTTCTAGTGTGGCTTTGAGAGAATTTAATCAACTTTTGTTGTAGGATAAGAGCCAGAAAGCTGAATCAAATTTAACTTTTGTATCTCATCATTATCTTCCTCTAGTTGCCAATCTAAAGTTAAATTATTTGTGGAAGATAAAGGTTTAGGGCGTATTCTTAAAAGATAATAACCCTTACTTTGTGGTGCTGGTAAATCATATTGAGTAGTATCTATTTGACACCAGCTCAAAGGTAAACTAGAACGGTCATACAGAGTAAAGTAAATATTGTAATTGTTAATGACTTCTGGAGCAAAATTTATGTATAAAGCTTGGCTTGCTTCTAAGTAGTTATAGACAAAAAAAGTATCAGGCGCACCTACGGGTAAATATTCTCGTCTGACAAATGATTCTGGTAAATACTTTCGTAGCTTGAGAATCGTAAAAATATAATAGTGAAGGCTCAAGTAAAACCAATTCTTAGCTTTAATTAAGTCATGGTAAAAATTATTGATATCTGATGGGACTAGGACATTAGAGACAAATTCTTGATTGTCTATTTTAACTGCTGGAAATACTATCTTGTCTAGGCGATTATAATACCTCAAACCAAAAGAATACTTGCCAGGAGGTAGTTTAATGCAATGCCATTTACCATCAGAATTGATTTTATCAGACTCGATGCTAGTAATAGTTTTATAGCCAGGAAAACTATAAACTACAGCAATCCAAGAAGCAGCAGAGTTATTAGCAGATTCTAGGTCAATGGCAATTTCTTGCTTTACCTTAAAAGGACCTAGCGTGCCAATAATAGCATGAGTATTCCAACGAGGTCCTTTAGTCATCAATACAGGTAATACTAAAGGAGATTGTAAGGTTTTTTGGGATAAAACTCGCCATTGAGAAGCTTGCTTTTTATTAACAGCAAGATAAATAGTAAATAAGTTGCCAATAATCAATTTTATTCCCTTGTAAAAGAGGAAAGATAGGCAAGCTAGAACAATCTCGAAGAGTAAATAAATATTTTTCATTGGATTTACACTGTAACTTAATTAATACTTAAGCCTTGCAAAATAGACTGCTCTTTAGTTAAATTTTTCCCTTGAATCAAGACTCCAAATCCTCCCAAACCTATAGGATCTATAAGTTGATGAAGAGCATCACGGCGTTGTAAAATTTCCATGACATTATATTTGCCACTAGAAAGTTCATTAAGGCGATCGCCAATTCCTAGAGCCATCAAAAACATTCCCTGTTTCGTAAAACCTAAAGTGTCTAAATTGCAGAGTTTTCCTTGATTTTTTAAGGCAGTAAAATCAACATGAGCCGTAATATCTTGTTGACCAAGATTTACATAAGGATTGTTATGACGACGATGTTGATAATAACACTGTAGAGTTCCTTGACTTCTTTGAGGATGATAATATTTAACCGCAGGATAACCATAATCAATAGTTAAAATATATCCCTGATTTAATTTATTACTGACTGTATTTAACCAATCAAGAGCAGCAAGATTAACTTCTGTACAATAGTTTAGGGGATATTCTGTATTAGTAAAATCTACTGCTACTAAATCAAAGTATTTAGTGATATCTTCTGTGGAAATATCATCCTGTATTTCTGTTATACAGTCATTTTCTACTGTCAAATATATTTCTTGTAACCTATCCCCATTCACCACAAACCGATGCACAGGAAAAGCATCTATCAACTCATTAGAAAAACAACAACCAACTAAAGAATCATCAAGGATATATTCCCAAGATTGCCATTTGATATCTATCTGACCATCAAACTGTTGTAATGTTGCTTGTTGTAAATGTTTTAATGATAATGATTTCTCTACGATAATGTACTGTAAATGAGCAATGATCTCAGGATTATTACTTTCCCAATAACTTAAGATATCCCTTGCTAAATTACCATTTCCTGCGCCCATTTCCACCACAGTAAATAGCTTGGGATAGCCCAACTTTTGCCACATTTCTTGTAACTGAATTGCCAGTAACTCCCCAAAATCTTTGCCTAACGCCACAGAAGTGAAAAAATCCCCCTTCTTGCCAATATCTATAACGAGTGAACTGTAATAACCATACTCAGGATGATACAAAACCAAATCCATGTACTCAGCAAAAGTAATACGAGACTGCGGACTCTCAGCAATATTTCTTAAAACAATCTTGTATAATGCTTGAGAATTATTTGTTTCCATAGTATATTTAAAAGCTGGTGAGTGGATTGCCATAGCCGATGATTTAGAAAATACTGATAACGAGAATGAACAAGGTCAGTACAGCTATAAGCAATTAGAACAGGATGAGGTTATACCAGCTATTTTAGACCCAAACAACGAAAATTATTCCAGGTGTAAATTTTTCGTTGATAGGAGGGATTGTTTATTTTCAAGCGTTTTGGGCTAGATCGATGTCATAAAGGCGATCGCGCAGTGCCAGGCTTTGCCTGACCACGCAGTGCTGCCTTCGGCAGATCGCGATAAGTAGTTAATCACTTCTGTTCTCGTAAATCAACTTACCCATCAACGAAAAATTTACAGGTAGAAAAGTTTTGCACTTTGGACAAATTACCTCCTGACTTAAGGTCTAATTAAACGATTTTGCGTTGTTTAACGATTTTACGTTGTTTGAGGCTACCTCAGGCTCTGCTTAACGAATAACCTTGAGGTTTGACGCAAAAACTATTTTCACGCCTTCTGCCAAGTTATTCCTACAGCAACCATCCCCCATGTTCTGATTCGGATAAAACGCTTTCTATGTAGGCTTTTGATGGGGTTGGATGCTCTGACGACAGATGTTTGGTACCCTTGATTTTGTCCAAAGTCCAACCCTTGGTGTTTCCTCAATTATAGTCATTTCAAATAAAAATGAAACACTTTTTTCTTCAAAGACTTGTCATAGGAAGAATGCTTTGTCTCAAACTTAATTGAAATGACTATAATTCTGGAAATTCTTCGCCTATTTATTTTTCAAGCGATCAAATTCAGCAATAGCTTCTGTATACGACTTGGAAGACTAATAATGAAAACATTTTAAAGATTGCTGGTTCACCCATTAGATTAAACCCTCATTGTCGTTGAAAAAATGCGATGCCTAGTCATTCATGAAATTTCAGCCCTTTAAAATTCTGCCCCCCCGCTTTTTCGATCTAATGGTGTTCTCAGCCTTACGCTCTCCTCGTCTGCACAATAAGTACATAGACAAAATTAGTATCGGCTCAATATAATTTTCGCATCTTATTTAAAGTGCGTTTTCTCCTGATATGTTTTTTGCTCCAAATTAAAGCCAATCGTAGTCCTTTCAAAAATCCAGCAGCAGTATTCGCTTTGTAAGCTTTCCAGCTTTAGCAGGTTGGAGTAAATCCGAACAGGAGTTTTTCAATTTACTCAACAGTACCAGAGATCGCATTTTCAAGAAGTTTAAAGATTTAGATATTATTACAGCTAATTACGGTAACAAACCTGGGGAACAACCACCTTTTGGCTGGGGTACTGTACATCATGCTTGCGGTACTCTGAGAATGCCCTGGAAGTTCGATCGCAAGAGCAGTTTCAATGCAAATTCCGTTCTAGATGAAAATCTCAAAGTACGCGGAAGTGCTGGTCTTTATGTTTGCGATATGTCAGTGATGCCCATTAGTACTGCCGCAAATCCTGTCCGCACCCTCGGCGGTTTAGCCTTGCGCCTATCACAACATTTGGGCTAGAGGAGTCAACAGCACTTCACACCTATGCTAGGGCTGACTTTTCCCGTTATCTTTTCAATTGAGCGATCGCTTTGTTTACCTCTATCTCAAAGCCTTATTGCTACGTAAATAATTGTCATTAAACTAGACTTATTGACAACTGGTGAGACCTTGAAAAGCTTACTCTCTCGTTGTTTTCAGACTTAACGGGAAAAGTCAGATAGCAATACGTCAGAAGGTTAAGACATAGGATTTAAAGTAGGGGCTTTTCGCGAAAAGCCCTTACAGAATTTGATTTGTCCTAACCTAAATTTGTAGGGCTATATGCATAATTAATTACACCTTGTTGATTCTTCTGCCTATTACCTATTACCTTCCTTCATACTTTGAATTTAATTTTGCACTACTATTTATGTAGAGGGTTAAATGGTTATCAAAATAAAAAGAATTGAGCAACTTCATTTTGATTTTATTGAACTTCAACCCTTGATTGAAGACAGCAAAAATCAAGGTATTTTCTTAATTCAGCGTCTCGTTGACGACTGGATTTCTGGCACAAATTGTTTTAACCGAGAAGGTGAAATCCTCCTTGGGGCAAGAGATGACGATAAGCTGGTTGGCTTGTGTGGTTTAAACCTCGATCCTTATCATCCTGTTTCGGGATTAGGCCGTGTGCGCCATTTGTATGTATTATCGTCAAAAAGAAGACAAGGTATTGGAACTCAACTGATAAAACAGATTATTCAGCAAGCCCAACAGCACTTTGATGTGCTGAATTTAAGAACCACTAATTCCGAGGCAGATAAATTTTATTTGGCTCAAGGTTTCAGGCGGAGTTATCAGAGGCCAGAATGTACCCATATTCTAAATTTGAGAAAGATAAACGTCTCATAATTTGCTATGTAATTTGTTATGTATATAGGGAGGGAGGTTAGCAAATATTTATTTCACCCTGTATAACATTTAGTTATTCGTAGAATTTAACTCTTATATCTTAAGCCTGAAATATGAAAATATGGCACTTTTTGCATCGTCTAACGTCTTAACAATAACGTCTTAACAATAACGTCTTAACAAAAACGTCTTAACAAAAACGTCTTAACAAAAACAAACTTTGCTAAAGTTAGAGAAAAGTAAAGTTTAATTACAATAACTTAAAATATTAATTCACAACTAAAGGTGTGAGATCTTATGTTAAATCTGTTAAATCGTCCTAGTTCTTGGAAACGTTTTTTTACCACTCTAGCCATCTCTGGCTGTATAGTTAGCAGTATTCCCCTAATCAGTTATGCACAAGGAGGTTTAACCATCTTTGGTGGTATTGAGCGAGAAAATATCCTAAACTACCGCTTAGATTTTTATGGAAGGAGAAAGGGTCGCGATCGCTATCGTCTGCGAATTTCAGGGAAAAAATTAATTCGGGGTGCAGCTAGGTTTTTTATTAAATATCCTGAATACTTCGATGGGAAATTCGATGTGGACAAAGTTGAAGTTCGAGTTGATAAAGAATCTTTACCTATACGAGAAGTATTTTGGGACAAGGAAAGTCAAGTCATTGAAATCGACCTAGAAGAACCTCTTAGAGAAAGTAAAAAAGTCGAGTTAGTTTTTTCTAATGTCAAAAATCCTGATATGGGTACTTATTATTTCCATTGCGACGTTCTACCTGCTGGAGATTTGCCCATTCGCGAATATGTGGGGACTTGGATTATTAGCATCACTCATTGAATTTTGTAGTACAATTAGAGATTGTGACTTTTTATCACAAAAATTATCAATCTGTTGGAGGAATAGATAAATGACCCAGCGTACTCTTGGTGGTACAAACCGCAAGCAAAAAAGAACATCAGGGTTTCGCACCAGAATGCGAACTAAAAATGGTAAAAAGATAATCCAAGCTCGCCGCAAAAAAGGTCGTAGTCGTTTATCTGCATAATCTAGAAAAACTTATTGATTAGGGTGGGATTGCGGAAAATCTATCGACTCAAACATTGGCGAGATTTTCGTTCTGTTTATAAAAAAGGGCTCAGTTGCCATAGTCCTCACCTAGTCTTGAGGGCATTATTCACAGGTACAAAAGATCAGTATTCCCCAATTAATCCCAGTCGTATAGGTATTTCTATTAGTACTAAAGTTAGTAAAAAAGCAGTTAAACGCAATCGGATTAAACGACAAATTAGAGGTGCGATCGCCCATATCCTTCCAAAAATGGCAGAGGGATGGGATATTGTCATTGTAGTTAAGCCCTCGGCAATTGAATGCAAATATGAGCATTTTTTGCGAGAATTAGAACAGTTATTAATAGAAGCAGAAATAATCAATGGGCATTAAAGAAGACGTTTTTTATGAAGGTGGTCCCCATATTGGGGATTTAATCTTCAATATTTTACTAGCCTTTACAGTGATTTGTATTCCTCTGACAGTAGGAGCAATTGTCCGAGCTTTGTGGCTACGATATCGCATTACAGACCGCCGTATTTCTGTTACTGGTGGCTGGATGGGTAGAGAACGCACCGACATCATCTACAACGAAGTAGTTAAGGTGGTAAAAGTTCCCAGGGGAATCGGGTTATGGGGAGACTTAGTGGTCACTCTTAAAGACAAAAGTCGCTTAGAATTGCGGGCGATACCCAAGTTTCGCGAAATTTCTGAATACATCGCTGAAAAAGCAGCAAAAAAAACTGGTAAATCAGCAGAAGCGATCGCTAGTTAAGCAAAAATCATCTCTATAGTAAAAATAAGCTGACCGACAACTAACGGCAATCAGCTAAACTAGACTGTGAAAAATTACCGCTCAAAGGCTGGACGGATTTAAGAATGGATTTTGGTATCGGCTTCATCTCTAACAACATCATGTTGCCAATCCTGGATTTCTTTTACGGGATTGTGCCAAGTTACGGTTTAGCAATTATCGCTCTAACTCTGGTAATTCGCTTTGCTGTTTTCCCCCTCAGTGCAGGTCAAATTCGCAATATGCGGAAGATGCGGATTGTTCAACCTCTGATGAAAGAGCGACAAGAAGCTATTAAGCAACGCTATCAAAATGATCCTGCAAAGCAACAGGAAGAGATGGCAAAATTAATGCAAGAATTCGGTAATCCCTTGGCTGGTTGCCTGCCATTACTCCTACAGATGCCAATTCTCTTTGCTCTGTTTGCTACCTTGCGCGGTTCACCTTTCACTGATACTGCTTACACCGTAGATGTGCAGATTCTACCCAGAGAGCAGATAGAGCTTATTCAACCTCAAGCTTTTGCTACCAAAGCCCAAAATATCTACATCGATGATGGAATTCACGAGAAGATAGAAGCATTACTTCCTGCTGGTAACAAGCTCGTAGTAGGACAAAATACCAAAGTAGAGCTACAAACTCTGGAAGGAAAACCTTTATCGAACCTCCTAGCAGAATCTTCAGTAGATAATTTAATTCCTCAGTGGGAAGTCACCAAAGGTTCCGAAAGAATTAAAATTGCCGAAGACGGAACAGTTAAAGCTTTACAACCAGGAGAGGCTACAATTCAGGTAACAATTCCTGGACTAGCAGCTAACAAAGGATTTTTATTTATCAAAGCTCTAGGACAAGTTGGAGTGACTGATGAAGACGGTAACATCAACTTCGATATTTTAGGGATGGTGCTATTCTTTGGGATTAGCATTTACATCAACCAACAACTCACAGGAAGTCAAGGAACTGGTGGCGCCAATGCCGATCAACAGCAAGCTGTGAATAAGATCACTCCCCTACTTTTTAGTGGTATGTTTCTTTTCTTCCCTCTACCTGCTGGGGTATTGATGTATATCGTGGTAGCTAACTTGTTCCAGATGGGTCAAACTTGGTTTTTAATGCGAGAGCCATTACCCGACAATTTACAAAAAATCGTTGAAGAGCAAGAAAAAGCTGAAAAGTCACGGGATGCACTCCCTTTTGAGCGCAAGCGTTCTAAAAAGAAAGAAAAAACCTCTTAAGTTATGGAAAATCGCCCAGAACGAGGTAAACAGTGGCTAGAAGAACTGTTGGCACTGATGGCCATAAAAACCAATGTTATCCTAGAAGGGTTAGATAAGATACTTACCGATACAGATTCTTGCTGGCTAGGTATAGATCCGACAAACCTAACTGACCAACAAGTCAAATTATTAATTGGGGAAAAAGGCAAAAACATTGACGCCATACAGTATCTAGCCAATACAATACTCAATCTTGACCAAGAATCTGATGTTCAAGGTTCTTACACCATAGAGTTAGACGGTTACAGAGTTAGAAGATATCAAGAACTAGTAACTTTAGCTAATAAGGCCGTAGAAAAGGTTAGAAATACTGGACAAGAAACGGAGATAGCAGACCTATCTTCCGCAGAAAGACGACAAATTCACTCTTTGTTAAAGAATTCAGCCGATTTAGCCACAGAAAGCCGTGGGCAAGAGCCAAACCGTAGATTAGTAGTGCGACTACGTTAAAGTCTCTCTTACTTTATGAAATCAATTTATATCCCCCAAATACTCAAAGCTCCAGACCGCAAAATTGAGATTATCATTAACGATGGTATTGCAGGTTTGAATACCTTAACTCCAGTGCGCGGTAAGTTAGTCGTGAGACATGGGGGCAATTTTTTGGAGTTAATTGTCCAAGCAGAAACCATCGTTACTTTAACTTGCGATCGCTGCTTGCAGAATTATAATCATCGTCTAGAAGTAAATACTTCTGAATTGATTTGGCTCGAAGCAATACAGATAGACAATCTTCCTTTAGAAAGAGAAGTTGCTCTTGAAGATTTATCAGAAACTTTGTCTCCCACGGGTTATTTTGACCCTGAAGCCTGGCTTTATGAACAATTTTCTTTAGCACTGCCTCTCCGTCAATTGTGCGGAGAGAATTGCCAAGGTGCACCTACAACTGAAACTCATAAAGAAAATTATCTTGATAGTCGTTGGGCTTCTTTAGCATCTTTAAAAAAGATTTTAAACACATCTGAAGATTCTTCATAGCAATACTTTTAGCTACAGGGTTTCTCGGAAATCTGATATGCAATTTAGATGGGTATTAGCTTATTCCTCATCCTTGTGTTGACCAGAGTACATAGTTTCCAGTTCCACGGCTTTGCGATAGTAGTTACTAGCTTCAGCCGTTTTGCCTTGATGAGCTAAAATATCTCCTAGTCTGTCATAAAAAAGATGGTTATCGGGGTCCAGTTTGATTGCTTGACTGTAGATAGCTATAGCTTCTTCTAGTTGATTGCAGCGAAATAATGCTGCTCCTAAGTTTAGACTAATTTGCTCATTTTGGGGTGTGTGATCTAAAGCATTGCGGTAAAGATAGATAGCATCTACCCAGCGATTTTGCTCCATTAAAACTTCTCCCAACACCAACAAAGCTTCTGTATGGGTTGGTTGAAGCTCGATCGCCCGATTAAGGGATACACTCGCCTCATGAATTCTACCTATTTCAACTAAAGCTTTGCCTAATCCATAATGAATTTGAGGATCATTAGGGGTTAGTTCTAGCATTTTACGATAGCTAGTAATATCTTGAGGATTTTCAGCTATTTTAGAGCGATAGTACTGTCTGGCATCAGCTAAATTCGCTTTAGCTTGTTGTTGAACAGCATGACTGAGTTTGTCTTGAGCGTCAGAAAAATCTGGCTGAAGATTGATGGTGCTACGGTAAGCAGAAACTGCTTGCTCCCAGTTTTCTTGTCTGCTGTAAAGTTCTCCTAAATAGTAATAGGATAAAGCAGATTGACTATCGAGACTAACTGCGGTTTGAAAAGCTTTTGTTGCACCATCCCATTGTTGTAGATTGTAGAGAGCTTTACCGAGGTTGTGATGGCACCAAAAATCTTGGGTTTGTAGTTGAATAGCTCGTTCGTAGGCGATCGCAGCTTCTGCCCATTGTTCTTGATGAAATAATACATCTGCCAATTGATTCTGAAGGGCAAAATTATTTTGATTTTCGCTCCAGAAATTAGGATCGACTTGGGTTACTTGCTCATAGTAGTATTCAGCTTCTGACCAGCTTTCTAACTTACTATAGGCTACTGCCATATTATGATAAGTCCAAACAAAATCAGGTTTGAGTTCTAAGACCTTTTCATAACAGTTAATTGCCTTGTTCCAATCTGATAGATTGAGCCAAGCATCCCCTTGATGATGATAAGCTTGCCAAAAATCAGGGTCAATGGCGATCGCTTGCTGATAACTAGCAAGAGCCTCTTGGTAATTTCCCTGCTGACTTTGGACTTCCCCTAGACAGAAATGAAACTCGGTGTGGCTGGGATGTTGTATGATGGCTTGTTGATAAAGTTGCACCACCTTATCCCACTGCTGTTGTTGAGTTAGGAGTTTCCCAAGAGATACATAGGGTTCTACCAGATGAGGCTCCATATCTAGAGCTTGGCGATAACAGGTTTCTGCTTTGGCTAATTGTTGTTGAGCCAAAAACTGCTCAGCCAAATTAAGATAATCTTGGATATCTGCTTTCTCTGATTGAGTAAGTAAGGCTTGATAGCGATATTCCGTCGCTTGTTGAGTATTACTATTGTTACTATTACTATTGTTACTATCGTCAATAGTTTCTAAAAGTTCTGCTAATTGTAAATAACCTTCGGTAAATTGGGGATTAATTTGAATTGCTTGTTGTAAAATCGCGATCGCTTCTTCCTGACGTTGTTGAGTAATCAAATTTTGACTCAAACCCAGATAAAGCTCAGTGTTATGGGGGGCAATTTTTAAGGCTTGACGATAATTCTCCGTATTTGTTGGTTCTTGTTTAATAGCTTGTAAATATAATCGCAAGGCGGAATTAAGGTCAGACTTAATCCTTTGATGTAAAGCGTGATTTATTTTGGTTGCTAATTCTGGTAATCCTGGATTTAGCCTTTGAGCTTGAACATAAGCCTGATAAGCTTCTTCCCAGTCTTCTAAGGCAACGAGAGCCTCTGCCACATTGTAATAAGACCAACCAAACTCAGGATTAAGTTTAATAGCTTCCCGATAGGATTGAACGGCAGATTCCCAGTGTTTAATTTCCCTAAGAGCATCTCCCAAATTATGATGAGTCCAACTAAAGTCAGGATTTAACTTCTTAGCTTGACAATAGCTTTGGATAGCTTCTTCCCAATGTTGCTGTTTGAGATAGGCATCTCCTAAATAGTGATGTATTTTACTTTGGTTAGGCTCAATCGCTAAAGCTTTTTGATAACAAATAATAGCTGTTTCCCATTCTTGTTTAGCAGCTAAAATACGACCGAGGGAATAATAGGATTGACTATCTTGAGGATTCTGATTTACCGCTTGACGATAACAGGCGATCGCTTCTTGACTGCGTTTTTGTTGAATCAGAATTTTACCTAACTGATGATAAGCTTCCGTATAGTCTGGTCTAAGTTTGATCGCTTGATGATAGCAGGTTGCAGACTTTTCTAATTCTCGTTGCTCTAAAAGGGTGTTTCCCAATTGCAAATAGTCTTGGGGAGTCGCCTTTTCTGGCTCTAGAGAGAAGGCTTCAAACCAATATTGACTTGCTTGTTGGTGTTTTCCTACCTGTTCTAAAATTCTGGCAAGATTACGATAAACACCAGCTAAATTTGGGTCTAGGGCGAGTGCCTTTTGATAATAGCGAATTGCTTGCTTCCAATCTTGCTTTTGACCATAGAGACTACCCAAATTAGCATGGAGCGTTGCCGAATTAGACTCTGTAATCAAAGCTGCTTTAGAGTAAGCAATTTTTTGTTCTATACTCTGATTATCCTCATTGTTATTGTTTACGTTATTGTTTACAGCGTTATTGTTTACAGCAGAAGCAGAATCAATCATCCGTTTTCCGCTGATGACAGGTAGGGCTTGTGGGGGAAGGGATGTTGCCTGCTTTTGCTCTTGCTCTGAACCAGAACCTTCTTTTACTAATTCCAAAGCACGACGATAAAATGAAGCTGCTTGTTGCCATTTTCCCTGCTCTTCTAGAGCCATAGCTAACTTTTGGTAAGCTTCAGCAAATTGAGGATTTAATTTAATCCCATACTCATAACACTGGATCGCTTCTGCAATTCTTCTTTGATTTAAGAGTTCGTTGCCTACTTTGTAGTGAGTTTGAGGGCTAGTCTTTTCTGGCTCTATCTTCAAAGCTTGATAGGTACATTCAATAGCTTTTTGATTTCGTCCTACTTTATACCAAACTTTAGCTAAATTACGATAAGCTCCTGCAAATTTAGGGTTGAGTTCAATAGCTTTTTGATAGTAAGTAATTGACTGTCGCCATTGCTTCTGTTGAGCATAGATACCCCCCAAGTTAGCATAAACATCTGTATAGTCAGGATCAATTTCAATTGCTTGCTTGTAGCATTCTATAGCTTGGGACAAGTGACCCAACTTTTGTAAAATGTTCCCTTTGGTCTTGTATCCTTCCGCAAAATTAGGTAGTCGATTAATCACTCTTTGACAGATATCAAGAGCTTCTTGATAGTTATTTTCTGCCAGATAATCAATGGCTTTTTTCAGAATTTTTTCTGCCCTTAGCTCTTCAGTCGAAGATTCTTCGCCCTGAGACGACTGAGCCTGCTTCGACTTTGTAAGCATTTTTGGCGATTGAGAATTTAGTTTTCTAGTCCATTGAGAAGGTTCAATAAAGTCGCAAAACTTATGAACAATAGCCGTACTATCTTGAGGCTTTGATCCCATCTTGGAAGCAACCTCAATTTCTTCATGGGATTGAGATTGAGGTTGTAAGACAATTGCCGAATTAGCAAATTTTTCCTTGATAGCACTAATCTCTAGCAAGGTTTTACTAGATTGTGATGGGTCTAAGTCTTTGATAAATTCTCCTTGCGCCAGTTGTGGCAAGGTCTTTGTTACTTCTTTTTGACATTGAATTGCTTCATAAAGATAGCCTGCCGCTTCTTCTAAATTACCTAGTTGTTTCAAAGCAGCAGCCAGTTTTTGACAAGCCTTGGAACAGTTTGGGTCAATTTGAACCGCTTGACGGTAATAGGCGATCGCCTCGGCAATATTTTCTTGTTGCCAATACTTATCACCAGTCTCAATATAGGAATCTAAGGTTGCAGCTCGATCGGCTAGTTTAAAATTTGGTGGAGATTGCCCTGATTGTGGCGAAAGATTTAGTTCTCTATACTCTCGGTTTAACATGATATTATAGTAAACTTATCCTAGAAAATGGCTTTATTGGGAGATATAAATAATCAATATATTAAAATTCTTCGGCATCCAGCGATCGCAAAAACAGCACTACCAGACCAAATAACACAGCTACTCCCAGCAAAATATAGGTAATTAATCTGCCTATTGCTACCCAACTCACGATTAGAGCTATGACATAAGGTGTACCCAGGAGTAAACTCACAAAAGTAATCTTTTTCTTTGTCCAGCGAATATCCTTCCAATTGGTTTGAATCTGACCCCCTGCAGCAGGTTTTTTTAACCCATCGCTCGCAAGAGGAGTGTCGATACGTCCTCCTCTTTGCGCCTCAGGTAATGGCTTTCTGTTTTTACTCATAAATTTTTAACCGTAAGATTACATTACAAACTACTTATACTTAATAGTATCCGTAAAATTTTTGGGCTGAAAATATAGCAGATACTAAAGAAGCTTATTTTAATAATGCCCTATTATGCTCTAAATATTGTTTCCAATAACTTTTTTTTTCTCTCCCTACTTAGAGACTGTTGATGAACCAAAGCTCAACATGAAGGCTAACAGGGTAACAGGGGAAGTTCTGCTTGAGATATGGATATGCTTTTTCAAGCCTCAACACTCCTATTTTGTAGCTATTTAGCTGGTTTAATATTTAATTTTTAAACTAATTGTTTAAAAAAATAAGTAATAAAGCAGTAGGGTTGAAGATTATGTAATTAATTTTACTTAAGTAGTTATTTTAGAACAGTAAATATTACTATTTTAGTCGTAAAAATGAGAGATAGTATAATATTTTTACTGAGCAACCATAAGTAGATCCACAGAGTAACTTAAACGGGGGCAACTTAGAAGAACAAAGGAACAAAGTTGCTTATAGAATTTATTCAGTTCGAGAAAATCAATTTAAAAATTAAATTTCTGACGATAACTCCAATAAGTATTACTAAGTAACATGGCTACAGTCATGGGACCAACACCCCCAGGAACTGGGGTAATATAACGAGCTACTTCTGAGACTGAGTTGAACTCCACATCTCCTACCAAACGAGACTTTCCCTCTTGGTCTTTGATACGGTTAATTCCTACATCGATCACAACTGCCCCTGGTTTAACCATAGAAGCGGTAATAAGTTCTGGTTTACCTACTGCTGCAACTAAGATATCTGCCTCTTGGCAAACTTGAGATAAATTTTGGGTTTTAGAATGAGCCATCGTTACCGTGGCATTTTTATCTAGCAGCATCAACCCCAAGGGTTTTCCTACTAAAATGCTACGCCCTATTACTACTGCCTTTTTCCCTTGTAGAGGAATATTGTATTCTTCCAATAATTTTATAATTCCTGCTGGAGTACAACTCCGTAAGCCAGGTTCAGAACGGACTAATTTCCCTAAATTCAGAGGATGTAAACCATCAGCATCTTTATCAGGATGAATCTGATGGAGTAAACTAATGGCATCAAGATGCTTTGGTAGCGGTAACTGAATCAGAATGCCATCAACGTTATCATCGTGATTTAGGGCAGATATTTCCGCTGCTAACGCTTCTTGGGTGATGTTTCCTGATAAGTGTTTACCTAAAGAAGCCATACCGATGCGATTACAAGCTTTTTCTTTATTCCGAACATACACAGCACTAGCAGGATTATCTCCCACCATCAATACTGCGAGTCCTGGGGGACGACCGATTTTAGGGTGTAAATCAGCTATTTTTTCTTGGAGATGAGTTTGAATCTTCCGTGCTAGATCTAACCCATCCAATATGCGGTCTTGATTTTGGTTCATCTTGCCATTCCAGGTGAATTAAGATTATGTAGTAGCCTAGTTGCTTGTAATTTTAATTTGTGCTGGTGTTAAGATAAAATCTCTTTGATTTTTTCTGAATTAGGTTGAGCTTCTACTTTAGTTATGACTTTTCGAGTTAAGCGAGTTAAGATCGATCTATACTTCCTATACCCCTCTGAGTTTGCCAGTGTTATTAACTAAACTTTGAGCAAATTGATCAAATCTTTTTGAAAGCTTCTCATCTAATAATTTACCTTCCTCATTAAAAGCTTGCCATGCTTGTCCGACTGCAATTTGTTCTGGGATTACCCAAGCATGAACCCACCGCATAATAATCCTGAGATCATTGAGAGCATTACTATTTGATTGTCCACCTAAAACACTAATCATTCCTACCACTTTATCTGATAAATGTTCAAAACTCATCAGATCGAGGGCATTTTTCATGACACCGCTAACGCTGCCATGATATTCAGGTGTGGCTAAAATCAAACCATCCGCTTCTTTAACAGTATCTCTAAGTTTGATCACATCAGGATAATGGGGATATTCGTCACCACCATTGCAAAAAGGTAGATTCATTTCTCTTAAATCTAAGATTTCTACTTCTGCACCTAAGGCTTCTACTCTAGCAATTGCTTGTTGCAGTGCTTTGGCACTATAAGACTGAACTCGCAAACTCCCTATAATACCTACAATCTTGACCATAAAAGTTGACTCCGATAATTTAAACTTTGGGCTTATCCATACTCGTTATGACTACGCTTAATTTAACAAAAAAATTTGTTCACTGTCAAATCAATAAAATAAATCATGAGCTTTACAGTTAATCATGAAGATGATAAAAAGTTAAGGCGGTATTGCCATATACTTTAGTTCGATTCATAACTAACCCTGGAATGTCTTTTGGTTGCCATATTTTAGGATTATGCTCTACGGCAATTGCTCCTTTGGTTGCCAGTAAACTATAAGATACTATGGCATTTAGCACTGGTTCGTATAACTTACTTTCATAGGGAGGATCGAAATAAACTCGTTCAAATTGTATTCCTTGCAAACTAGCTAGTTTTGCAGTGGCATCTCCCCGAATAATCTGAAAAGTTTGCTCTGGGGTAGCTATTTTTCGCCAATTTTGATGGATAATTTGACAAGCTTGACTATTTTTCTCGATTCCAACTACGAAAGAACCACCGCGACACAAGGCTTCTGCCCCTATCGAGCCATTTCCCGCACACACATCTAGCCAAGTACATCCAGTAATAGTTCCCTGCCAGATGTTAAATAGAGCTTCTCTGACTCTTGCCGGGGTAGGACGAGTATTTTGTCCTGGTAAAGTTTTTAAAAGGCGATTACCGTAAATTCTCAAGATATAGGTCAATTAAACTGCAACTTTACGAAGTCAGAGGAAGCCCCCCCTCGTCAAGGCGGGGTCTCTCTGACTGGTAACTAAGGTAACGAAATTAGAAAGAATTTGTAACCCATTGTCAGAGGATTTTTCAGGATGGAACTGTACTGCCATGAGGTTATCATCAGCGATCGCTGCTGTTACCTGTTGGGAACCATGAGTTACCATAGCAGCACTGACAGAAGCATCTTGAGGCTGTACATAGTAGGAGTGAACAAAGTAAACATAGGGATTAGTAGGTAATTTTTGCCACAGAGGATGATTAGCCTGAGTCAACTCTAACTGATTCCAACCCATGTGAGGAATGGTGATTCCTGGCTCACTCCGAAAACGTTTTACTATACCTGGAATCACCCCTAAACCTTTTTCTGTGCCTTCTTCAGAAGCCTCAAACAGAATTTGTAATCCGAGACAAATACCCAGAAAAGGCTTACCTGATGCGATCGCATCTTTAATCGGTTGTTCGAGATGACGAGAGCGAATATGCTGCATTGCAGGATCAAATGCACCTACTCCTGGTAAGACTACTGCATCTGCTTGGGCAATATCTTTGGGAGAGTCAGTTACTTGAGGAGTTGCTCCTGCTTTCTCCAAACCTTTACAGGCAGAGTGGAGATTTCCCATATCGTAATCAATGACAGCAATAGTCTTCACGCGCTTCCTCTTTTTATGGCTTAATTCTTAACAAAGTACAAGCAGACTACGTCTTTTCAAGGCGAAGTACCTCGCACTTTTTCCCTATTTTACCGCGGAATGCGGTCAGCGCAGGCACCGTCGTTTTACGGCGGTGTAACGCTGACTGGGATATCAAGCAGTTCTACAATCAATGTAGTCCATTACAGAAATTACAAAAAATTACAGTAAGTAATGAAACCAAAGTTTAAAACTAGACTCGCTTGGGAAAAAGCCCAAATTTTGATGCAACCAGCATTAATCCGAGTTTTAGATAATATTCGTAAACAATTGGATACATCCTCTTGGCAAGGAAATTATCGAGAAATTACTCATCCCATCCCTGGCTATCTTCTCTGCTTAAGTAAGAAAGGTCCCGCTTCCAGCGAGTCCCAGAGCGAACGCACTATAGAAATAGATATCTGGGAACTCTGCTATCAAGTTTGTTTTCAAGACTATCATCCTACTCCTAATAATATCTTTAGTTCCGCAGAAACCAGAAGTTGTGAAGTAGATATAGATGATCGCCTGTTAGATGAAACAGGAGATATTGATTGGCAATCAATTGAAGCCAAGGCACAAAAAGTGGTAAGAGATGTCTTTGAAAGTTTAGAAAATAAACAATAACAATAATGAATTATCAAAATTATCAATCAGATCAAGTTTTATTATGCGCTCGCTCTTCTTGGGGATTAATTAAAATCACAGGAGCAGAACGCTTAAAGTATCTTCATAATCAAAGTACTAATAAATTTGACCATCTCCAGCCAGGAGAAGGTTGTGAGACGGTTTTTGTCACCTCCACTGCACGAACTTTAGATTTAGCTACAACTTATGTCACAGAAGATG
The DNA here is from genome assembly GCA_030064915.1 of Xenococcaceae cyanobacterium MO_234.B1. Lineage (GTDB taxonomy): Bacteria > Cyanobacteriota > Cyanobacteriia > Cyanobacteriales > Xenococcaceae > JASJCP01. The sequence goes on along the minus strand of JASJEK010000003.1, from coordinate 14,453 downwards.
AGGTTTTGGTCATTGTTTCTCCTCAACGTCGCGAATATTTACTGAAGTGGTTAGACCGCTTTATTTTTCCCTTTGACAAAGTAGAATTGACTGATATTTCGGCGGAAAATGGCTTATTTACACTTTTAGGAGAACAAAGCGATACTTTACTGCAAAAATTAGGTTTAAATACCATAATAGGTCAGCCAGAAGGCAGTCATCAGCTATTGAAAATAGAAGATATACCCGTAAGAGTTGCCGTGGGAAGTGATTTGGCAATAGCTGGTTATAATCTGATTTTCCCTATTGAATATGGTGAGAAGCTACAGCAAAAACTCATTGAGAATGGTGCCACCCTGATAAGCGATCGCGACTGGGAAAAATTAAGAATATTGCAGGGAAGACCAGCCCCCGACAAAGAATTAACCGAAGACTACAACCCCCTAGAAGCAGGATTGTGGCAGACTATTTCCTTTGATAAAGGTTGTTATATTGGGCAGGAAACTATTGCTCGTCTTAATACCTATAACGGTGTAAAACAGAGACTCTACGGCATCAAATTAAGCCAAGAAGTCACACCACCACTTCCTGTAACAGTAGCAGGAAACAAAGTAGGTGTTCTCACCAGTTGCACGGTTACCCCTGATGGAATTTTTGGTTTAGCCTATATCAAAACTAAAGCTGGTGGTGTAGGTTTAAAAGTGTCAGTAGGAGAAAGTATGGGCGAAATAATTAATGTTCCTTTTGTTAAACATCCTGATTAAGTCAAGTAGCAAGTAGCAAGTAGCAAGTAGTAGTCTGTCAATTTTGAAATGATCGGTTGAGACAAGCAAAAGTAGTAGCAGGACTTAAATAAAAATTAATCAATAAAAATTAATCCGTATAATCCTAATACCAAATTTGATTCTCATACCCCCTTTATTTTTCTAGTCTGGGTAGGCAGACTTTGTATGTATAGCAACAGGTTTTAACCTGTAGGTTATAAGTGGGGTTTCACAACAAGATTTAGTATAAAGTATTCCAAGATTATACGGATTGATGTTTTTTACTAAGTAAGTAAATATTCGGAAATATTTGATGATAAATAGAATAAAAATTGATTTTAAATTAATCATTTGCAAATGTTTCTTGACACAAAATTAACCCAAATTGATATCTCATCAGATTAAATTAAGTCTATAGATTAAATTCAGTCTAGGCATATATAAATAAGTACCTATGAAAATTAATTACACATTCTTGACTTCTAATCCCTATTGCCTACCTCCCATTTCCTATCTTTACAGTTGAATTTAATTTGGCTTGACTACTTAATTTACTTATCTTTGAGCATTACAAGGATCTAATCACTATGGACGGAATAGATACAGGAATACAATTCGACTTTACCTACGCCCCTGGAGTTTCTCTAGAGCAAATGATTGGCTTTGAAATGGCAGGGCAGTTTTGGTCAGATTATCTCACTGATGATGTCAGCATCAACATCTTTGTTGAGGTAACTGATATGTTGCCAGAAAATGTCCTCGGTGGCGCATTGCCAGGAATGGAGGTCGATCAATCATATATGTCATTTCGCGATAGCCTCAAGAGGGATATGCTCTCAGGTGCGGATGAGATTGCGGTTGGCAATTTGCCGGGGAACTCTGAGTTTACAGCCATGGTTAACGGGGCTACAGTTTCAGGTAACATAGACTATGGCAAAAAGTATATGAGATATAACAATACTCAACTCAACCTGACCCGTGCTAATACTAAGGCAATAGAACTGTTAAACGATCCTAATAGTGAGTTGGTGAGTGGCGAGAGTCGGTTAGATGGCTACATTTTGCTCAGTGACCTTTCTAATATAACGGTCAACCAGGATAACGGTAAGGGTAACGATATTCAATGGCACTACGGTTTTGACAGCAATAATGTCCCACACAAGAAATTAGACTTTCTCAGTGTCGCTATCCATGAGATTGGGCACGTTCTCGGTTTTGTCAGTGGAGTTGATGATGTCGGTAATAGTGGGACAAATAACAGCGACTCTATGAAGTATACTACTATCTCTGTGTTGGATCGAACTAAAACTCCAGAAGCAGATCAGAGTACTTCTATAGATTTGTTCCGTTATTCTTCCCAGAGTGCTGCTGTAGGTGCTATTGATATGTCAGTCGGGGGAGATGCTTTCTTCTCACTGGATAGAAAGACTGTTGAAGCTAACTTTGCCACGGGAGAGGATAGCAGCATCGGCGGTGACGGATATCAAGCTAGTCACTGGAAGTATCAGGAAGGTAAGCCTTTGGGAATTATGGATCCCCTTTTAGCACCAGGTCAGAGACGACAAATTTCAGCTCTCGACCAAAAAATGTTTGATGTAATTGGCTACAACTTAGATACAGAAGGCAAAGACTTAACCACTATCTACAATGAGGCGAAAACTCTGCTGGCAGAGAAAATGGAAGTAACAGTGAATTGGATGGATGCTAATTCTACTAAAGCTGCTGCTTTGCTGACCCCAGACTACCTAGATAAAGATAATGATGGCTATGATGACCGAGGCGAACTGCTTAACGAAATGATAGTTGGCAGCGAAGTTTACGAATGGGGCTGGAGTGGCTATTTCTGGGGCTGGAGTGGCTACTGGTGGGGCTGGAGTGGCTACTGGCAATCTGCTGCTGAGCAAGATGGTTTGTGGCAACATTTCAGCCAGCAAACAATTGATGTTTCCAATGTTACTAAGTCAAATAATGAATCTTCTTCTCAGGATGAACTTCCTGGAATAGATATTTTTCCTGAACTAGATATTTTTAGGATCTCTGACAATATTGTTCGAGGCATAATCGAGAGGGCAAACAATAATTACAATCTTGAACAAAATAGAGACCGGTTTGCAGAGCAAGATGATGACAGTATTCTGAACAATCTTAAAGAGCAAGAATCTGACTTTAGCGATCTCGCCGAAGGCGAGGCGCAAAGCGATCACAATAAGCAAACTGATCGAGAGTCAGACTCATTATTATCCGATGGTTTAGTTTCCGAACTACTAGAACAATCTCTCTTGAAAAATGATATTAGATTGCACAATAATGCACTCAACTCTTAATTTAAAGCTGTTACTTGCATAAAAGTTCTGGGAATAATAAACACTGGAGGGAGATTTATGCATTTAAACTTAATTGCCTTAGTGCTTCATTTATGAAACAACACTCATCAAGCCAAGTAAACCAAAATTTTTCAGAAAATTAAATGCTAACCATAGCTGATTTTTTAAAATTACCGTCAGAAACAAACAGCATCAAAACCTTGTTGCTTGCTTCCCTTGGCTTTTGCCTACTGGCAGAAACAAACTTAAAAGCTTCTGCACAAATAGTCCCAGAAATAGTCCCAGATAACACTCTTCCTAACAATTCTTTTGTCACCCCTAATGGTGACATCATTAACATTACTGAAGGTACAACTGTCGGTAACAATTTATTCCATAGCTTTGAGCAATTTTCTTTGCCCACGGGTCAAACAGTTGTTTTCCAGAATGATTTAAACATTGAAAATATAATCAATCGTGTTACAGGAAACTCTGTTTCTAACATAGATGGCTTAATTCGGAGTTTAGGTAATGCCAATCTCTTCTTAATTAACCCCAAGGGCATTATTTTTGGTCCTAATGCTTCTTTAGATGTTGGTGGTTCTTTCATCGGCAGTACCGCTAATAGTATCAAGTTTTCTGATGGTAGTGAATTCAGTGCCATCAATCCCCAAGAGCCACCTTTATTAACTGTTAATATTCCTGTAGGCTTACAATACGGTGTAAATCCAGGAAGCATAGTTGTAGAGGGTTCAGGTAATAATCTCGTTCTCAATCGAGATTTTTCTATTGATCTTAGTAATCGACCTGTTGGACTCCAAGTACCAGACGGTAAAACTTTAGCTCTGATGGGTGGCGATGTGATACTTTCAGGGGGAAATCTGACCGCAGCCGAGGGTAACATTGAACTATGGGCAGTAAATGATGGCTTAGTGTCAATTATCGATTCCAACGGACAGCTACAAATAGAGACTGGACAAGAACCTCTCACCTACGGCAATATTCAGTTTTCTCAAGCAGCCTCAGTTGATGGGAGTGGTAATAGGGGAGGCGAGATTCAGCTACAAGGTCAAAATATAACGGTTCAGGATGGCTCGGTAATCTTAACCGAAACTCTTGGTAATGGTTTGGGGGGGACTTTGAAGGTTAGAGGAACAGAATCAGTTAAAGTCGAGGGAATTTCGGCTCTCAGTCCCATTTTCAGCGGCTTAATCGCAGATGTTGCCCCAGGAGCTACAGGAAATGGAGGTAATGTCATCATTGAAACAGACAGCTTACAGGTAACTGATGGCGGTCAAATCTCTAGTGGAACTTTTGGAGTTGGTAATGCAGGAACTTTAACGGTTAAAGCCCAAAATATTAAAATCAGTGGTGGCTCTCCTTTTGGTCCCAGTGGTTTATTTACTCCTGTTGCTTTAGGAGCAAGGGGAAATGGTGGCGATTTAACAATCGAAACCAGTAGTTTAGAAATCACTGATGCAGGACAGATCACAAGTCAAACATTTGGCTTTGGCAATAGCGGAAATGTAACAATTAAAGCTGATGAAATCTATGTCAGTGGGGGGAATGAATTCGCTCCCAGTAATATTGCTGCTACAGTCTTTAAAATACCTGGTATCCCAGAACCGATTGCTACTGTTCTGGGTGCTGGTGTCGGTAACGGAGGAAACTTAATTATTGAAACAGGAACTTTACAGGTTACTGATGGAGCGCAGATAGCAGTCAGTACTTCTGGCTCTGGAAAAGCAGGAAATTTGGCAATTAACGCTGAAAATGTCGAATTATTAGGGTTTAATGATTTAGGTCGTAGTGGCTTATTTGCTAATGCCATTGTCGAGAATGGTGATGGTGGAGACATCAGTATAACCAGCGATCGCTTAACGGTTCTAGATGGAGCTACTATTAGTGTGGGCAACTTCTCTAGCAATAATCCCAATATTCCCCCAGGAACAGGAACAGCAGGTGATATTACGATTAACTCTAACTCAATCCAACTTGATAGTAATAATCTCGAGCGAGTTAGTAGTATTACTGCCTCTACTAATGCTGGTGGTGGTGGCAACATCATTCTCAACGCACAAGAGTCGGTCAACATTAGTAATGGAAGTCAAATAACTGCCGAAACCCTAGGAGCAGGTGCTGGCGGTTCGATCCAAATTGCCACAGAGAATCTCAGCCTCAACAGTGATGCAATTATTAGTAGTAGTACCACTGGTGCAGGAGATGCCGGGACCATCTCTGTAACTAGTAACTTGCTAGATATCGCTACTAAAGGAACAATTACTACTAGCAGTACCGGAGCAGGTCAAGCTGGTAATATTAATTTAGACAGCGATCGCATTCAAACTAACCAAGGTTTTATTACTGCTACTTCCGAACAAACTGGCGGTGGAGATATCAAGATCACTACAGATTTTATCCAACTGCAAAATAATAGTTTAATAAGTACTAGTGTTTTAGATAGTAACGGTGGTGGGGGCAATATAACTATAGACAGTAACAAACAATTCTATTCCTAATTCTATTCCTAGTGTTACTAGAAACAATCAGAAGACATCTATTGTTGAAGCCAAAGGATGGATTGTGAATGACCAAGGAAATATAGAACTTCTTGCTTATGCAGCTCAAGCCACTCATCAAACTCTTTGGCAATATTCTGTTAAGTGTGGCGGATTTTAGTAGTAATAGTAGTAGTAGTTATTGAGAACAGGAGATGGGAAAAAGTTTTGATGGTTTGTTTCTTAACCAAATAATAGCCAGTTTATAATACTGCTTAATTTAAAACTGCTATCATACCAAGTAATTTATCTAATAAATTCATAAAAACTTAATTCATAAAAACAATGTACCAATCTCCTAATAATTTTGATTTTGAACCCAATGACGACCTGAATCATCATAGTTCAACTCAAGAGCTTATAGATGGAAATGATCTTGATAATTTATCTAAAAAACAGATTATTCAGCGTAAAAAACAGCTAGAGAAACTTTTTATCTATTTAATTGGTTTTGGTGTTGGATTAGGACTAGTTTTAGCGTTAATTATCACTATTACTCTCAATAAATTTGGTTTGCTCAAAAAACCTTATGAAATCGAATCTCAACCCCAGCAAACAGAAACTTTAGAGTTGGAGGGTGTAGAAATACAGTGACCGACCTTTTGCCTAGTACTTGCCAAAAGAGAGGTAATATATTTTTTCTTGTTCACCTACCACCGTTCGACCGCACCACCTACCACAAGCGTCTCAACCACCGTGTCCCGCTTTAAGCCGGTAGCCAAATCTCTGATTTCAGAAAAACCCAGATAGAAAAAATGTTTGTATTAGAGACAGAGCGATTAAAATTGCGTCCTTTAACCCTTGATGATGCAGAGAAACTTTATCAGCTTTGTGATGGCGATCCAAAGGTTTGGAAGTTCGATCCTGGATATGCGCGATCGCTGGATGAGCGTATTGAGGTGATGGAACGTCGTATTCAAGAATATCAAATCTATGGCTTTGGGTGTTTTGGCATAGAGCATAAACCTGACTTAACACTGATTGGTTTAGGTGGATTAAGTCCTCACGAGTTTGAGAATCAGAATGGTAATATCACAGACGAGTTTGAGATAATGTATAAACTTGGTAGAGCTTACTGGGGGCAAGGATATGCAACAGAAGCATCTCAGGCGTGGATCAAGTATGGGTTTGAGATAGCTAGTTTGAAACGATTAGTAGTTTGCCCACACAAAGCCAATACTGCATCAATTCGGGTATTGGAAAAACTGGGTTTTAGCATTGAGGATGATTGGTTGGAACCAGAAAGTGTTTTAGCATTCTTAGATAATCCCAAAGTAGTAGCATAAAAACTATACTTTACTTCCCATTGTAGATTAATCGCTCTTTAGATCAACTATCACTATGACTACAGTAACTAATCCGACTCAGCTTAACTCTGGTATTGGCGGTACAAGCGATCGCTATAATTGGCATTTTTTAGGCAAACAATATCAAGTTATCTACGAAACCATTGGACAGGGGAATCCAGTATTATTACTTCCTGCTTTTAGTACGGTTTCCAGTCGCACAGAAATGAAAGGTATTGCTAGAATACTCGCTAGTCAATATCAAGTTACGGTTTTAGATTGGTTGGGGTTTGGTGAGTCCCAATGTCCCCCTGTCGATTACAATCCTGTTTTATTTCAACAGTTATTACAAGATTTTGTTAAATCTGTTTTTAATTGTCCTATTATCCTTGTTGCTGCGGGTCATGCTTCGGGATATGCTTTAAAATTTCCTCAGGATAACCCCGATCTTGTCTCAAAACTGATTTTAGTTGCTCCTACTTGGCAAGGACCTTTAAAAGTCATGGGTTTACCCGATGGGGTGAGAAAGGTTGTTAAGAACCTGGTGCGATTGCCTATTATTGGACAAGCTTTATACTATCTCAACACTACTCCTTCTTTTCTTCGCTTGATGTATAAACGCCACGTCTATGTAGATGAAACTAAACTAACCCCCGAATTTATCGCCCAAAAACACCAAATCACCTCAAAAAATGGCGCAAGATATGCTCCTGCTGCCTTTGTCACTGGTGCGATCGATCCTGTGGCGAATAGAGAGGAATTCTTGCATCTTTTATCCTCTGTATCTATGCCTGTGTTAATTATTTTGGCGGAAAATGCACCACCCAAATCAAAAGCAGAAATGATAGCAATGGCAGAATTAGAAAAAGTTAAAGTAGTTAGATTAACTGGAACTTTAGGCATTCACGAAGAGTATCCTGAAGCTGTAACAGAAGCGATTAAGAATTTTATTTAATTAGATGGACGATGGGGGAAATTATTGAGCCAGCGTATTAAGGCAGCTTCTAAATCGGGAGAGATTTCTAAGGGTAAATTGCCCCGTAGGTGTAGATCTCGCTGGGGAAAGGGAATTTCTATAACGCGATCGCGCAAAACCTTCTCAATCCGAAAATACAGTTCGCTTTTAACAATTGGTTGACGATTCGGTTCGGCAATCCAGACAAGTAGTTCAAAGTCTAGAGAACTATCCCCAAAGCCAGTAAAAAACACTTGGGGCAGAGGAAAATCTAAAACTTCTGGATGTTCTTTTGCTACCTGTAACAGAACTCCTTTGACAGCTTCGGGATCGGAACCATAGGCAACTCCAACAGACAAAGCAAAGCGGGAAATTGGATTGTCGTGACTCCAGTTAATCACTTCATCTGCTAACAAGTGGGAGTTGGGAACAACAATAGAAACGCTGTCTAGAGTTTTAAGAACAATACTGCGAGCCTGTAACCGTTCTACTGTACCTTTATGTCCGTTAACTTCGATAAAATCGCCAATTTGTACCGAACGCTCGAATAATAGCACCAACCCACTGGCAAAGTTTTTGGTAATGTCTTGAAAACCAAAAGCGATACCCACACCCAAGGCACTACCTAAAATAGCTAGGGAACTGAGATTTAACCCCCATACTTGTAGCAGAATAATCGTGCCAAAAGAAATTAAGCTGTACTTTACAACAATAAAAATAACTTCTTGAGAACCCCGACTTATCCGCGTCTGGTGCAGAATCTTGGTTCGTAGGAGATTAGTTGAAGTTTGAGTGGCAAAGAACAGTCCCCAAAACAAACCTGCTAGGATTAGCAGATCGATTAAAGAATAAGAGCGATCGCTTAGGGTAAACAAAGAAGTCTTAAAGCTTCCCCCCAAAAAATTGATGATATTATTACGCCATTGTCGAGACTGGGGAAACAAACCACTCAACCAATAAGCGGTGACTAGCCATAAAATCACCCTGACTATGATTAGTTTGGCTTTAAATAGTCTTCCTAGATTGGGAGACTCTGAAGGGGGAGAATTAATGCCTGGAAGCAGTTTCGCGATCGCTTTAGACCTAGAATAATTCTTAAGTAAACTAAGCAATTTATCAGTAGCCAAAACCACTATGAGGATAATTAGAGCTAAGAGCAATTTTTTCCTAATGTATTCAGGTTTCCTGGCTAGTTGGGCTTGTTTTATTCTTTGTTCTAGCTTTTGACCCCAAATATTACCTTGCTTTTCTAAAGTATTTCCCCCAGTGACATCATCAGGAATAATTGTCAGTAAATAGCGCTCATTAAGATAAATAACTGGTAATTGATTGCGTTGTTTAATTTCAATTTCAGGAGGCTTTGATGAGTGGATCGCGATTTGAAGTTCAGAATTAATTATCTGAGCCCGTTCTTCAGCAGTTAATTGGGTTGTTCCACTCACCTGAAAAATTTCTTGACCATCAATAGTTATTGCTGCCTTAGTTTCAGCTAAAGTGGAATAACCCGAAAATATCGGCAATTTTTCTAAAGAAAAACCATTGTTTTGGGCTGAAACGGGCGTAACCCAAAGTAATAAAAATAACAAAATCACTAAAACTATTCTTGGACAAGAAAAGTTAAAGCTTTGTTGTTTACAGAAATTCCAAGTAAATTTATTTTTATAGGACATAGCTAAAAAATTCAGGATTTCTGGGTTTATTGATTGAGCCACCAAATTAGCAGAAGCTGTTTATCATTTGCTAATTATCAATTGCCTATCTTTCATTATCTTTCATTATCTTTTATTATCTTTTATTATCTTTTACTATTATTTACTGATAGTTAATGATTATTATTGTACTAAAGCTTATGTAGTTTAATCACCTTGCAATTCAAATTTTGGATTTCTGAGATTACTTGCTGTTGATAAGTCTGTCTTTGTTTGGGTTGCTTTTCTGCAAATGTCTTATTTCTGCGAGATTGTTGGGATGAGTAGTGTTTATTTATCTGTAAAATCAGGTTGAATTCAGCAGATAATTGCAGCATTCTCAAGCTCAAAATAAACTCAAACTTGGACATCAGCCTGTTTATTGAAAGTTCTTAATAGATACTTTTAAGTAAACCTTTAATAGGGTAAGCAGTAATCTGTCATAAGGATTGAAATCAACAGTCTTTAGATAGAGAAAATCCAACAGGATACTCATTTTTTAGATTTATTATTATCGCTGCGGTGGTTGGTTGGTTTGCTAGAAGCGGAAGGATGTGATTTAAGGGCGATCGCCCTTGAGTAAATTGCAATAGATAACGCGATCGCCTTCAAAAATTTCTGGCTGGCAATTATGCCTCGCGCTACCATCAAAGAGAAGAACTGCAAAGGGAAGGATTGTTATGCTTAATTGCCGAGCATTTGCTTTATGTATTTGTGTGTAGAATTAAAAGCAGAAGTAAATTGTGATTATTACAAGTCTAGATTTTACATATTATTTATGATAATGGTTAAGACTTTGATATGGAAGAAATATTAGAACTAAAACAAAATTTATTGTCAGGCAACATTAAACAAGCTTTGTATATTGTAGAAGAGCTTGAAGAAGTGGGAAGAAAATCTATTATTGAAAATCTAGAGTCTTTTTTAGTAATTCTATTAATTCACTTAATAAAAAACCAAGTTGAGCAAAGATTAACTAGCTCTTGGAAGAAGTCAATTCTTAATAGTTTGGTAGCAATTCAGAAAAAGAACAAGCTAGGTAAAAAGGCTTATTATATTTACAAAGATGAATGGTTAGAATATATTGAGTCTAACTATCCTAGTGCTTTGTTAAATAGTAGTTACGAAATTCGCGGAGGAATGGATTATCAAGAATTGAAAGTGTTAGTCGATCAAGAGAACTTATTTTACTTAACTAATAGCCTACTTAATTTGACTTATTTGAAAAATCAAGATGAGCTAATTATATCCGTGAGTAATAAGTTGGAAAAACTGGATTAGTTTTTAAACTGTTTTAAAGCTTTTGCTAGTTTAGGATAAGCGAGCGCCTGCTCCCCTTCATCTGGCGATCGCTAATTTCTAGTTCGAGATAATACGAGCGCATTATGATAAAGAGTAATCGCTGTTTAATCTCAATTATCTTCACCAAAAACTCGGTCTATGATGGGACGATTTTCCATTTGTAATACCTTGATTTCACTTTGCATTTCTCGAATATCACCTTGCATATTCTCAATATTAGTTTGCATTGTCCGCATTACACCCATTGAGTCAAAAAACATTTCTGTAGCTCTTGCCATTTGATCGGTGAGGCGATCTATTTTGAAGTCTTGAGCTGCGATCGCTTCGGTGTTAGCTTCAACTTTTTGACTGATCCGATCACGATAGGATTATGGAATATAGTTCCTTAAAATACTTCAGTAAAGTGCAATAGACAAGGCGATCGCCTGAATTAATTCATAGCTTGAAGCGATCGCCTAAAGGAGCGGAATTAATCTTGAGTTTCGCGATCGCGCAGCGCCTCGCCTTTGGCGAGATCACACTAATTGATTTCTGGCTGGCAATTAGCGATCTCGGCTTTGCCGAGGCAGCGAAGCTGATCGCGTTTGGGCAAAGATAGTACATGGTGCTCGCCTTTTCTCTTTTCTGTGGTCTATACTAAATAGGTGATGGCTATCATCCAATCACCATGACTATTGCTTCTAGCCAACTCCACACTCCTATTATTTACCCAGACAGTAACGGTGCGCCTATGGCAGAAAGCGATCCGGCTAGAGATTACCTGATCTATGGTGTGGAAGCTCTCACCATTTACTTCTCCAATCGAGATGACGTTTACGTTTCTGGCAATCTCTTCCTCTACTACAAGCAAGGCGTACCCAGCGCCGTAGTCGCTCCAGATGTCTTTGTCGTATTCGGGATTGACAACAAAAAACGCCTCAGTTACAAAGTCTGGGAAGAAAATGACAAAGTGCCAGACTTTGTCTTGGAAATCACCTCATTAACCACCCAAGAAAATGACGAACATGACAAACCGCTTAAATATGCCCAGATGGGAGTAAGAGAATATTGGCAATACGACCCGACAGGAGACTACTTACAGCCGCAATTAAAGGGGGCTCGTTTAGTAGAGGTAGGGTATCAGCCAATTCCAGGACGTATCTTAGCTGATGGGGGCTTGTCAATTCCCTCAGCAGTATTGGGATTGGACTTGCGACTTAGACAAGGACAATTGCGATTTTATGAGTCTAAAACCGGTAAGAAGCTTTTATCCCCTCAAGAAACCGAACAAGCCCGACAACAAGCAGAACTAGAAAAGCAACAAGCGGAGTCAGCCCGACAGCAAGCAGAACAAGCGAGGAGAGATGCTATTCCTCGTCTGAGGAGTATGGGGTTGAGTGTGGAACAGATAGCAGCAGCGTTGGATTTATCTGTCGAGGAAGTGAGACAAAGCCTTCGCTAGTTGGAAGTTGATTGAGGTTAGGATTCTCTAGTTTATAGCAATCACACCTGTTGAAATTGTTCCTCGTATATTTGGTCAAAGCGATCGCCTAAAGGAGCGGAATTAATCTTGAGTTTCGCGATCGGCTGTAAGAAATTTCTGGCTGACAACTAGCGATCTTCGATCAATTGGGGGAAATTAGCGATCGCGCAATAGCAAAAAGTAGTTGCTTTTTAATCTCAATTATCTTCACCAAAAACTCGGTCTATAATGCGACGATTTTCAACTTGTAAGCCTCTGATTTCACTTTGCATTTCACGAATATCAGTCTGCATATTTTCAATGTTAGTCTGCATTGTTCTCATAACATTCATTGAATCAATAAACATGTCTGTGGCACGTCCCATTTGTTCGGTGAGGCGATCTATTTTGAGGTCTTGAGCTGCGATCGCTTCGGTGTTAACTTCAACTTTTTGACCGATCCGATCAATCATCTCGGTATTAGCTTCAACTTTTTGACCAATCCGATCAATCATCTCGGTATTAGCTTCAACTTTTTGACCAATCCGATCAATCATCTCAGTATTAGCTTCAATCTTTGCCGTATTACTATGACTGAGTTTAATTGCTGAAGCGAGAATCTTTTCAATTTGGGTTAATCTTTGTTCTGGAGTCAGTTCTGGGGTCATTTTATCTAAGGATTTTTATTTAATACTCCATTATAATGGGATCGCTTTTTCAGGATATGGCGATCACGATGGGATTATGGAATATAGTTGCTTAAAAGACTTCCAGATAACAAGCTTCTTCCTTGGTAATCTGCTCTCCCCAGTCTACTTTGGCACAAGCATCACCACGACTATCGAATCCCTTTTCAATTATTGTACCGAAGAGATTTTTGGAGCGATGCCATACGGATTCCCCGATACTTAAGACGGCTAACATGGCGTTTGATATGGCACATTTGGCTCTGGCTCTTAATTTATCTAACTTAATTCGGCCAAGCCATCTCATAAAGGCGATGTTTAAGGATTGACGGGAGATAAAGGTGGCTCGACGATTACCCTGAGAGTCTTCGATATAGATCCAGCAAATGCCATTTCTGCCTGTGACGGGAATAAAGCGAATAATGCTGACTTGTTGGCCTTCAAGCATTACACATAGGACATCAGAAAGTTGCCCTTTAAATAAAGAGTTATTTACTGTTATCATAATGTTATCTTTTTTGTTTCACACGGTTTTGAGCCGTGTATTTTTTTGGGTTTTTGGAGTTATTGCCACCGTTTTAGTTAGTCAACGAGTTTCGCGCTCGTGGTGGTTATTACTCTTGAATTTGACATTAACATAGGGTGCGTCCCGAGTCAAGTGTTATTAGTCAAGTGTTATTTTGATGATGGATAATTGCCTATTATCGTTAGGTGTTGCCTAGTTTAGTGAGGGGAGCGATCGCAAAATAGTGATAATTTTCTCTTCTATGGCGATCTTGCCAAAGGCCAGGCGCTATCACACTTTGGCAATAATTGATTGTAAAAATTGTTGGAAAATTAGCTTATCATTAAATAAAATGCTAATTAAATGTTATGTCTAAAATCAACCTTTCTCAAGATATCCATTCTTTGACGGATTTTAAACGCAATACGAATCAATTTTTAACACGTCTCAAAGCAACAAAACACCCATTAGTACTCACTGTTAATGGCAAGGCAGAACTTATTGTTCAGGATACAGAATCCTACCAGAAACTTTTGGATGCTGCTGAGTTGATGGAGACTCTTCAAGGTATCAAACGAGGCTTGGAACAGATGAAGCAAGGAGAGGGGAAAAAGGCAGAAGATTTTTTTGGCGAACTGTTTGAAAAGTTAGATAGTTCTTTATGAGTCAAAAATATTCAGTAATTATTCAGCCTGAAGCACAAAAAGGAATAGAAACAGCTTACTTTTGGCATAGTAATTATTCTCCTCAAACAGCAAGAAAATGGTTGGAAGGAATATATAAAAAGATTATGTCTTTACAACAAATGCCTTTTCGTTGTTCTCTTGCTTTTGAAAATGATTTTTTTGAAGAAGAAATCCGACAACTTATTTATGACAAAGGAAGTAAAGCTTACAGAATTCTTTTTACTGTTGCTGATTACAAGGTTTATGTGCTTTTTGTCAGGCACATTGCTCAAAAGCCACTATCTAGTTTGGAAGATGAAG
>JASJEK010000100.1 GCA_030064915.1 Xenococcaceae cyanobacterium MO_234.B1 | reverse complement strand
TTTTAGACGATATTTTTCCGCCATTTCTTCTGCTTTTTCAAATACCAGTTCTCTATTTTTAAGCATATCCCCTGGTTCAGGCTCTAATTGCTTAGTAGAAAGAGATATTCTGCCTCTTTCCGCATCTAAGTCAATAATCATGACCTTCAAGTCATCGTTAACTCCAAATACACTGTGGGGAGTGTCGATATGATCATGGGAAATTTCGGAAATGTGTAACAGACCACTTACACCACCAATATCAATAAATGCACCGTAAGGTTTAATACCTCTTACTGAGCCTGTAACTACCTGACCAACTTCTAAGCCATGCATCTTACTCTCTACTAAAGCACGGCGATGACTTAAGACTAGTCGATTACGCTCTTCATCTACTTCCAAAAATTTGAGGGGTAAATCTTCTCCTACCAAATCTTCTTTGGTTTCTTTGGTACTGATGTGAGAACCAGGAATAAAACCCCGCAGACCTTCTATCTTAACTAATGCACCACCACGATTTGTAGCAAATACATTGGAGCGAACAGTTGCGTCTTCTTGTTGGAGTTGTCTGACTCTTTCCCAAGCACGCATGTATTCGATACGTCTAATGGATAGAGTTAACTGTCCATCTTCGTTTTCATCGGTAAGAATAAAAAATTCTCTAGTTTCGTTGGATTGAAGCACCTCTGAGGGGTCTTCAACTCGGTTGATTGACATTTCCTGAATGGGAATATAGGCTGCTGTTTTGGCACCGATGTCAATCAGAGCCCCCCTTGGTTCCATGCTAAACACTGTTCCTGCTACTATATCTCCAGGACTAAAGTGATAATCATATTTATCGAGAAGAGCTGCGAAATCTTCGTGAGTGAAACCAATGTCTCTAGTACTGTTTACTTGCTGATTGACCATGTGTGTTAGTTATCCTTGTTTTTATTATCTCCTTGGTTAACGTGCCTCCCATTTTATGTACACTCTCAATAAGATTGTGTAGCCTACACCCACATTCAGTGTTTATCCTTATACACATCAATTATAAAGAACCTTACCTTACTTGTTACACAAGTTGGTAGGTTTGTCGCGATTTTGGTGTTTAGTTTGCTTTGGGGCAATATTCCATTAAACTATTGTAACTTTTTTATTGGGTCAGGACAAAATAATTTTTAATATTTTTATCAGGTTCAATTGATTTTAATCATCTAGTGAATTATTACTGGATTACTAGAGAACTAAATTGTAGTTGCGTTTATTGCTACAACTACTACTAGAACTGTCAATTTCACTCGTTAATGTATTATTTTGTAGTTGATTCAATGTTTCTACAAAATCCTTAATGCCTTGGAACTTGCGATAAACTGAGGCAAACCGGATATAAGCAACTTCGTTTTCTTGCCTGAGATGTTCCAGTACTAATTCTCCTATTTCATTACTGGAGAATTCTCTAGTGGTGCTTTGCTGTAGCGTAGCTTCTATGTCATCTACGATGGACTCTATAGTTTGGTGGGATACTGCGGTTTTTTCACAGGCTCTCACAATACCCCTCAATAACTTTGAGCGATCAAATGATTCTCGGCTACCGTCCCTCTTAATTACTGTCACAGGAACAAACTCAATCCGTTCGTAGGTGGTGAAGCGGTATTTACAGTTAAGACATTCTCGTCTGCGCCTAATACTTTGTTTGGCTTCTGTAAAACGAGATTCTAAAACTCGACTTTCCTTATGCTGACAATTAGGACATAGCATGATTTTGAATATATTTGAATATATTAGGTTGTTGATTCACATAGATTTATACTTTCAGGTTAATTAAATTTGTTCCAAAATACAAATCTGAGCCGTTTGCTATATACTAGTCTGCCTTTAGCAGGTTACGACATAAAACGACTCAGAACTGCAAAAAAACTTAAAAAATATGGAATTGAAAACTAGCTAGTTACTTTTCAATACGGGGAGGTTCGCGAAATGCGATCGCAAAAAATAAGACGGCAAGTGCCATAGCCAATATTAGAATGTAAGCAACGCTCTCCATGTTTTTCTGTGCCTAACTTTTTATACTTAATAGTTTATCAAGAAAACTATCTCTCAACTAATTTTTTAGTCTGACTGACAAAATTAGATGGAAAATAGCCTCAAAAATTACAAAAGGTGATGAAGAAAGATTTTTAGTAGTTTCTTCATCACCCTTCTCAAGCCTTCATGTCAGCTTAGATAGCTTCTTTACGACGAGTAGATTTGTCACCTACTTTGGCATAGAAGCCCCATTCTACTTGTGCCTCTTCTAGTTCGGGGTCAACACCGGCAAATACATCTCGGTACAGAGTACGAGAACCATGCCAAATATGACCAAAGAAGAATAGTAAAGCGAAACAAGCGTGACCAAAGGTAAACCAACCTCTAGGACTAGTGCGGAATACACCATCAGAGTTGAGAGTTTCCGTATCAAACGCGAAAGCTTCTCCTAACTGAGCTTTACGAGCGTATTTTTTAACTTGTCGAGGATCGGTGAAGGTTTGTCCGTCTAAAGCACCACCGTAGAAAGTAACAGTAACGCCACTTTGCTCGATACTATATTTGGATTCTGCACGACGGAAAGGAATATCTGCACGAACTACACCATCAGCATCTGTTAAAACCACGGGGAAGGTTTCAAAGAAGTTGGGCATCCGACGGGCAAATAGCTCTCTTCCTTCACTGTCTTTAAATACAGCGTGTCCTAACCATTCTTGGGCAATACCGTCACCACTCACCATTGAACCAGTACGGAACAAACCACCTTTAGCAGGGCTATTTCCTACATAATCATAAAAAGCAAGTTTTTCGGGTATTTCTGACCAAGCTTCAGACTCAGATTTCCCATCTGCGATCGCAGTTTCGACACGACGCTGAATCTCGTTCTGGAAGTAGCCTTGATCCCATTGATAGCGAGTAGGTCCAAATAATTCGATGGGGGTAGTGGCATTTCCGTACCACATAGTTCCAGTAACGATAAATGCTGCAAAGAAAACTGCTGCAATACTACTGGATAGTACAGTCTCAATGTTACCCATCCGCAAAGCTTTATAAAGTCTTTCGGGAGGACGAACACTGAGGTGGAACAAACCAGCAATAATCCCCACGATACCAGCAGCGATGTGGTGAGCCACAACCCCACCAGGGTTGAAGGGGTTAAACCCTGACGGCCCCCATTCTGGTGCTACAGCTTGAACGTGACCAGTTAGACCGTAACCATCGGAAACCCACATTCCAGGGCCCCAAAGACCTGTTAGATGGAATGCACCAAAACCGAAGCAAAGCAGACCAGATAAGAAAAGGTGAATACCAAACATTTTTGGTAAGTCCAATGCTGGCTTACCAGTACGAGGATCGACGAATAATTCTAAATCCCAATATACCCAGTGCCAAACTGCTGCTAAGAACAGTAACCCTGAGAGAACGATGTGCGCGATCGCTACACCTTCAAAAGACCAGAAACCAGGATCAACTCCAGTTTCCCCAGTGACGCTCCAGCCACCCCAAGAACCAGTTACACCCAAACGTGCCATAAAAGGTAATACGTACATACCTTGACGCCACATGGGATTCAGAGCGGGATCGCTAGGATCAAAAACTGCCAGCTCAAACAGAGCCATAGAACCTGCCCAACCTGCTACCAGAGCAGTATGCATCAGGTGAACCGAGATTAGACGACCTGGATCATTCAGGACGACTGTGTGAACTCTATACCAAGGTAGTCCCATTGACTACACTCCTCCTGTTGAGTAATTTGCCTACTTAGACTT
Source organism: Xenococcaceae cyanobacterium MO_234.B1 (assembly GCA_030064915.1). Lineage (GTDB taxonomy): Bacteria > Cyanobacteriota > Cyanobacteriia > Cyanobacteriales > Xenococcaceae > JASJCP01. Next base: position 14,140 of record JASJEK010000100.1, on the reverse strand, counting down.
TTATGTTCTAATTTGTATTGTATTTGTCTTATACCCTTACTCTGTCAAAAACTCTGTCAAAAATTTTTGACGGCGAGTAGAGAAGAGATAGACTTATTTTAGGATGTCTTGATTTTCCTATTATTTAAAGAAGTGTAACTATTGTTAGAACCTATTGCAAGAGTTACAGGTTTTTATCTAACTAAAAGTTAAGAATTATTACATTATGCTTTTAGGTCTTGTTGTGCTGAATGATTGTTTCTGCTTCAGTGAGAACTTTGATGGCTTGTTCAGCAGTGATTAAACGTTTCAATACTACTTGTCCGATATTTGATTCCTCACTAGCTATAGGTTTAACTTCGAGCATAATTACGGCATCTTCTACCTCATAGAGCCACAGAGTTTCACCCCGTTGCACAATTCCACAATTAAGACGCTCGATGTGTGGTGGTTTGCGCCAAGTTGCATAACCCCATAAACCGCCAAATTCCCAAACTCTTCCGTATGTCCACCCTTCTGACAGAAAAAAATACTTCACGTTTGTTAATTGCTAATTCCTAATGGCAAATTATCCTCTAGCTGACTGCTGATAGCTGACCACTCAAAGTATAAAATCAAACTAAAGAAATGAGAAAATTGGTGTAATGAGTAAGAATCATAGAAGTAAAAGATTCTGAGTTAGTTATTATGTTTCCTTTTTTCTGTCCTCCCTGTAGTGGAGAAAAGTCAATGTCAGTTAAAAATTATAAAGAACGGAGACTAAAGTTTCTCCAGTGGATTAGAGACGATCTAGAAACAAGATTAGCCGGAATTAACGCAGCTATAGACACTCTAGAACGTCAATTGAATCGAGAAGATACTTAGTCTCTACCTTGTAGTTGAATACCACTACTAGAAAGCTTAGTTACCCAAAAATCTAAATTGGGGTCTGCGGTCTCAGCGAAGCTGAGGCGCTGCGTGGTCGCGCTTCTAACTTCTCTAGCTATCGTTTTGGCTTGGGATTCTGACTCACAAAGCGCAAATACCGTAGGCCCTGAACCAGACATCATTGTTCCTAGTACCCCAGCACTAGCAAAAGCAGATTTCACTTGAGCAACAAGGGGATATTTTGGTAAAACGACTTTTTCTAAGTCATTGTAAAGTAATTTCCCAATTTCTCTACTATTTTGATTGGTAATAGCATTAACTAAAGCTCCAGAATTAACTAATTCTCGACGAATTTCGATATTTTCTGGGTCAGAGACATATTTGTTACTATAGTTTTGACGATAAGCTTGGTATGCCCAAGGAGTTGAAACACTGATATTGCGGTATTTAGCTAAAATTACCCAGAGATTATCTAAGTCTTTGATGGGATCAAGAGTTTCTCCTCTACCTGTGGCGATCGCAGTTCCCCCAGCAATACAAAAAGGAACATCTGAGCCTAGTTTAGCTCCTAACTCTTGTAATTCAGGCTGAGTCAAACCTAATCCCCACATCAAGTCAATTCCTACCAAAACTGCTGCTGCATCGGTTGAACCTCCAGCTAAACCTGCTGCTACGGGGATATTTTTGGTGATGGTAATATCAATGCCACCATAATTAGCATAAACTTCGGGAAAAGTCTGACACATGAGTTGAGCAGCGCGGTAAGCCAAATTAGTCTCATCCTTTGGAACTTGAGGATGATGACAGTGGAGAGTAATAGCTTGAATATCATTGGCTTTGATATTAATGTGGTCTGCTAGTTCGATACTCTGAAGAATCATCACTAATTCATGAAATCCATCAGGGCGATCGCCAATAATTTCCAGATAGAGATTTATTTTTCCAGGAGCAATTAGAGAATAAGATTGCATAGTTGATCAATGGATTCAAACTAAACTAACTATACTTAATTGCGGGAATTACTTACACAAAATTTCTAATTATTAACAGATATTTTGATTGAGCAAATTTACTGAATCTTTTTATTTGGCTGATTTTTTTGCACTAATCAGATAGCTTTTTGGGAATTATAAAAATATCAATAACACTAAAAAAAATTCTCAAGAATGAGTTATGAATCAAATATTTAAATCAATACTTTTATCTCTAGTGTTTAGTTTGATCCCTGTCCAAATTTCAGCACAGCAAGAGACTGAGTGCTTTATGCTGGATAATAATGGTAATCCTCTGGATTTAGGTCATTTGTGTGGAAAGTCCAATTTTAAATCTCATACCCAATCTATTACTACTCCTAGGCTAGTTGCTCCTAATACTCCTGAATCTGAGGTTTTCGTTGTTCCCATTAAGAGAAGAGAAGGAGGAACACCAGTAATTGATGTTATGTTTAATGATCGACATGTTTTTGAAATGTTAGTTGATACTGGTGCTACTTGGACTGTCATCAGCAGTCAAATGGCAAAAACTTTAAGGGTTAAACCAAAACAAACTTTAACTTTCCAAACCCCAAGTAGTGATAGTGTCGAATTTGATATTGCTCAAGTTTCTTCCATAACTACGGGAGGAATTGTTCATGAAGATTTATATATTGCGATCGCTCCATCCCTAGATATAGGGCTTCTCGGACAAAATTTTTATGAGATGTATGATATTACTATCAAGTACAGTGTTATTGAATTTCGTCCCAGATAAGTAGTTGAGCCACTCCTCCAAATAGAATTTGGAGGATTCAGGCTAGAAATTGACATTAGCTTTTAGTCCTGCTTGACTTATCTGGCTAATGTTTTCTGGCTTTAATTTCTTTTGAGTAAGTAGGTACTTTTTTAGCACAATCTAACAATACCTTCTCGCTGGCATTAAAAGCACGAGTAGCTAGTTTTTGTCGAACTCACGTTGTATTAAGTGTTAAACATTTTTTTTCAAAATACTGCTGATTTCTTGGATCACTTTTTGGCTTTGCCAATAGCTACCATGAGCTTCACCCCCTTGTAAGAGAGCTAAGGTTGTCTGACTTATTGGTTCTGTTAGAAAATCAAATAGTCTGGGTTCTTGGATAATTAAATCTTGAAAATCGATATATTTTTCGTCATTATCTACTAGATCTTTCATCAATTTTTCCAAGGGATAAGCAATGGGATCTCCTGGATGAATAAAATTTTTCCAGGGTAGCTTTTCTCCGTTTCTTACTTGGTAAAGATTCTCTAGTAGCTTCTGCAACCTCAATGTAATATCGTGACTGCTAGCATCAGAGTCAGGTTGGTTGGGGTCAGAATTTACACTAGTCAGGCTAAAAATTGCGATCGGCGAACCCATAGTGTGAATACTAGCTAATTGGATTCCTTCATGGGTGCTGTCATCTTTTCCCGATAAGCCAAAGATGCAATCTCGAATCTCCATAACTTCTTCATATCCAGGAACTTTTGGATCGTCCCAACGAGTGGCAAACAAAATGTCAAAGAGGATAACTGTACCCCAACTGTGGGTAACTAAGTGCAAGCAATCATCTGATTGAGCTTGTTGCAACAGTTGAAGAGCATCTGTCTTTAATCTTTTGACAACCTTATAGCCGATATGACGACTGATATAGAGGGCAGCATCACCAGCAAATTGTAGAATTTGCTGTTCACGGAAAGTTCTAAACCACATTTCATCCCATAGAGGGGAAGCTTGTAATCTTTCTAATAGATGTGTTTCAGCAGCTTCATTTACATCACCCCAGTACAGGGGTATGGGAACAAAGTTGTTTGACTTAGATTTAATGCCTTCAATTAGATCTTCGGCATATCCAGGGTTTTCCCTTTGATCGCGAGTATTCACGCCGTGTATAAAGAGAATATAGTCAGTAGCCATGGCAATACCTTAAGTTGGTTTTTATTTTTTAATTTAAATATTGTGAATTTCTGCTACTCAGATGTGGAGAATTCCAGGGTAAAGTTTGATACTCGTTTTTCTCCCAAGTAAACTTGAGCTAGATAAAAGCCTGGTGCAATTTCCCGCATTTCTTCTTTAACTTTTTGAAAGATGAACGAGGTTTGGGAGTAATCTAAGATGATGGCTTCCCCCTTGCAGAACCGACCATCCCCTTTGTAAATTTCGCCTTTGAAAGCTCTGATACCAAAGGGAGGAAGTATATTGAGAAAAAACTTTTCTTCTCGAACAAAAAATTTTCCATCCCAAAAAAATAACTTACTCAGCAGTGCCAATATTTTCGCTAAGATAGTTCCCGCAGCAATAATAGCGATACCTTTACTCTCTCCATTAGGAATTTTACCCACCGAACCCTGTTTGTAAAGTTCATCTATTTCAGCTTGAGACATTTTGAGTAGATCGAGTGGTTTTGGAGTTGTAGTTGTCAAGTTTTGATATTCTTGTTTTTGACAAGCTGATTTCTTTAGTGTCAGAGTCAAAAGAATTCCCTCGATAATGCCAATGCTTAAATCTCCAATCCCCAAAGTGATAAAACCCTTCGGCATAAAAGCGGTAAACACACCAGCAAAGAAAGTTGTGGCAGGAATTATGCGGGCAGCAACTAATAGCCAGGAATTGACAATATAACCCTCAGGATCATCCGCAGCAGGTATGTAGAAGCAACTGAGCAAAACCAACAGGACTGAGTAATTAAACAACCAAACAGTAGAATCGAGGGAACCTAGTTGTAACCAAGCAACTAATTGATTGGGAATTACAAAAGCTAATATCGCATAGGTAAAGTTTGCCAAAATACCAAACCAAACAACGCGCTTAAACCAAACAGCATATGTGTTCATGATTTATTCTTGGTAATTGTAATATCAATGTGGGTAGGGGTGTTGCTTTGCACCCTTCAGGAAGCGGGAACCGCCCTTACAAAATTTCATGTCTTATTTCAAATTTGATCTAGTTTTGTTCATCAAAGTTGCTTCATATATTCCACTAGAGCATCTTTATCCTTAGCTGGTAGATCAGTACCGTACAAATGACCGCTATTGCTATTACCTGGTAAGGTAGTATCTAACTTGAAGTACTGTTTACCGTTTTCCTCTGCGACATCGGAAACGAAACCAACGTTGTTGCGATCAAATACGTCATAACCGCGATAGAATGCTTTAGGTCTTTTGGCTGGTGGTTCTAATAAGTCTCTTAAAGTTGGAACTGAACCGTTGTGCAAGTAGGGAGCACGTAACCAAATACCGTCAAGAGGCATATTGGCATAGCCATTAGTTTTCTGGAAGTGTCGAAACTGCTGGTCTTCACCTTGATAACTAATACCAGCAAACAACGTCCTCTGATTCTTCAGGAGTTCTTCTGTATAAGAGTCGAGACGACCTGGATCTGTGCCAATTTCCTCAATGGGTGTTACTGTACCTACCTTGGCTCCATCAAAAGCATGACAGCTAGCACAGTTATTTTCATAGATCTGTTTTCCCGCAGCAGCTAATTCTGAATTAATTTCATAGGGATAGGTTGGTGCGGGTAGTTCCCAAAGCCAATCAGCAACTCGATGAATAGCATCAAAATCAATAGTAGTAGGAGTAACTAAGGCTAAAGCAGCACTATTATTTCTTTCATTTACTGATGTATTGTTACCATCCCAGTGGAGTTGCATTCCCTCACGGGGTTTCTGTTGCCAAACGCTAGGAAAATCAGCAATACCATTTAATTCCTCCTGGGGGATTTCGTCGGCAGGAACATCAAACTGACGGGTTTTATAAGAGCTAAAAGTATCAACTCGCCCTGGGCCATATGCTGATTGTTTATCTAAAAAAGCAAATTTACTTCTTTGAGTAATTAGGGCATCTCTGGTTTGGGGAATAGCAAAATAGCGATAAATTAATTTTTCCAGAGGGTTTAGATTCGCTCCTAGTGACTCAATTGTGGGCATCATTTTATCAGCAGTAAATCGCTCATCGATCGCGACTTCGGAAAGAAAAGTAATATATCCCTCTAAATCAACGGTATTAGAAGGCATAGCGGTAATAATCTGCGGTGTACTCTCTGGAGTATCTCTCAATGTCCCCGCATGACAAGTAGCACAGTTTTGGGCGACACGATTGAAGCCTATTTTAGCTTGAGAAAAACCAATGGGTAAGTCATGTTCTGGTTCTTGAATAAAGCCAAGGGAAGTATATCCTTCCCCAGGTAATTTATCAGCAAAAACAATCGGTAGTGCTTTCCAAACCCAATAGGGAATGCCATTAGCAGCCTCACCACCAATCGAACCATATTTATAATGGTCGTTAATATCTGCATACTTAACTGCACCGTTGCCTAACAGTAGTGGTGACACCAAGTAGATTAAAACCACGACCAGAATAGCTACAATAATCCCTAAGATTTTCCACCAAATTTGCTTAAAATTAGATTCCTGACTGATTAAATTAGATTCCTGACTTTCTGTAGTCACTGCTCATCCCTCAATGCTATAAACTACTAACTCCAAACTCCGAATTCCGAATTCCGAACTCCGAATTCAAGCGAAGCGACTTGATCGCCTACATCGGTGGCATATAAGGCTTAGGAGGAGGATCGAAGACTGTCATCACTTCCTCCGTTCTCGCTTTTGCTGCTTCCTGCATAGCTTTATCCTGCTCCTCATCGGTTAAGTTTTTAATCGAGCGTTGATAAAAACGGTCTAAGCTGTAACAGCCTAAAGGCAATTCCAGATAGGCTCCCAAACAGTCATTACAATAGGTGCAAGGTCGTTCGGCAATATCCATACCTGCCTGGAATTTATTGACCAGATCGTTATTAGCTATCAAGGTTCGAGCCATACTTACTGCATCGGTATAGCCACCCTCGAGCGCCGCATTGATGTATGATGCTTGTTGAAATCCTCCAGTGGTAATAACAGGAATTTCTTTAAGATTCTGCTTGATTTCTTTAGCATCTCTCAGGACTGTACCTTGGTGTTTATCTAAGAGCTGTTTAAATTCTTCCGTGGATACGTGTTCTTTGAAGAACTCATCCAGCCATTCATCTTGAATCTCTAACCCCTGTACTGGCTGTTGATAGCGATCGCCTAGTTTTCTCGGTAGTCGCCTCCAAAATAATTGAAAAATTGGCCAGAGGAATCGATAGCGAAACAAAATCAAGTTGCGAAAGCTCGCTTTTCCGCCACTAGATGTCATCGTATCAAAAGTGTAGCGAAACATTTTGATAGGAAAAGGGCCAGAAGGCAATAGAGGATGAGGAAATGTACTGCCACGAGAAACGTGAACGGCATCAACTCCATCTTCTTCAAGCCACTGACAAATTTGGATAGCTTCCTCAAAAGTATTACCAGATCTTTGCCACGGAGGAATAATATTGTTGAACTCTCTAACGCTAATTTTGGCTTGTAGGTGAAAGCTATCTCCTACCACTTTACGAATTTCTCGGACAATTTCATGCAGAAACCGATAGCGATTTTTAAGCTCTCCACCATATTCATCTTTACGTCGATTAATAGCAGAACTAAGAAATTGATTAATTAAGTACCCGTGAGAGCTATGTAGTTCGATACCATCTAGACCAGCTTCTTTAGCTCTTCCTGCTGCTTTGGCAAAGTCTTGAACGATCTCTTTGACTTTAGAGGTTGGGATTTTGACGGCAGGTAGACCACTAATTTGATCTGCTTCATCCGTCGAACTAGGTGCTGGGTTGGGTTCGATCCCATGAGTCCGAGTCAAAGTATTTTCAATCCCTTCGATGTCTCTCTGACGACCAGAATGACTAAGTTGAAGAATATATTTGCAGTCATATCTATGCACTGCTTCCCCCACAGTGTGCCAAAAGGGAATCCTTTCATCACAGTCTATAGTGACGACATTAGGGGTAATGCGACCTTCGATGGAGATGGGGACATAGGAGGAAATAATTGCACCAACTCCCCCCTTGGCAAATTTGTTTTCCCAATTTACCCGAGCTTGAGTTCCAGAACCATTGTAGTTATCCCAACGTCCAGTAACACTAGAGCGAAAGATGCGGTTTTTAACTGTTAAATGGCGGAATTTCAATGGTTGAAAAATCAGATATTTTGCCATTTTAGAATACCCGTACTAGTATTTTGTAAACTTGATTACATTGCTTTCTTTGAAAAATTTTAAATTAATTATTTTTGGAATGAGAAATGATGGTTTTGCCCCAATTGGTAAATTCTGATAGGGTTTGGATTGGTAATGGCGACTTGGTTTGCATCGTGATGGAACTCCATTAATTGTTAAACAGTTAAGAAAAAATTGGCTAAGGTTACTGATTGCGAAAGCGCTGATGCCGAAAGAACAGCTGGCGATCGCCATAGGCAGAAGTGACAAATTTAGATGTTGTTTCAATACGACCAATCCGTTGCGCTTGCTGGCGAGACTCCGATTGATTAAGGAGATGATTCTCGCCTTCCTTGGACTCAACGGCATAGAGAGAAAACAAGACAGTACCGCTGGGAATTGTTTCTAGATCATCGCGAAAATCATGAGGACTTTCTGGAAACTGAATATCTGAAGTCGGCACTAGAAAAATTTGTTCTGGATAATGAGACACTTTCACCGGATTACCCAGTTGATCGATTACTCCCAGATTTTTCAGAGATATTTTAGTCGGGTAACGCGTGACACGCCGAAAGATCAAGTTGCCAATTTTTGGTCTTAATTGATTGACAACAGGGACTATATTGGAAAACTCATTGGCCAAGAAATTGTAGTTTTTCCCCTGCCCCACCAAGGAGACTAAGGCTGAAAAATTTCCTGAATCTTGAGCATCAACCAACAACTTAATTCCCAATCCTGGGGCAAAATTATCCCTAGAGGGATCTCCAGTTAATGAGGCTCTGAGCAAACCATAGTCTGCTCCTTGAAATAAGCCTGTAAAGGGACAGTCAGCCTCGGCAATCAACTTGATTTTTGCGACACTTCCACGAGCATGAATCGCCTTATCCCACTTTGCCGGTGCCTGGTCAGATAAGCGATCCATCTTAATTTTTAGTCGAGTCATAATCAAGCCCAAGGTATTAACCTTGGCTAGAGGCGGCTTGCGCTCATATATCGATGGGACAATTCGCTCGTTCCAAAGAAAATCTTGTTTTTTTTGTGCAGACCAGGTGGAGTAATCCTGGGGCAAAGGAGCAAAATCTTTGGCTTTAACTGCCAATGAATCAATTTCTTGGGAATTTTTCATGACATATCCTTGCTTGACCTGCCCAATAGCTTAAAGATTCGCGAAGCGCGTTTTCTCTTTAAGTTTTCGTCTTCTTTAGTTATCAGTGAACAGTTATCAGGTGTAATGATAACTGTTCACTGATTTAATCCTAGGTACCCTACCCAGATGTCTTATTCCAGGGGTTAAAGGCATTATCTAGGCCGCGAAGGGAAGGTTCCAGCATGGGGAAGTGCCGCAATAGAACCGAAAGCATCGAGTTTTCTTTAATCCACTCCAAACCCACCTTGGTATAAACTTCTTCAGTGAAACTGGTGGTAAAGAAACGATCACTTTTGAGACGTCGCGAGGCCATGAGAATAAAGATCCTAAATGCAGTCTCGGCAAACCCAAATCCTTCAATTAAGGGCTCAGCAAAAAGACCCACCATCAAGTCAACCTTGTCGATATCGTTGTTATAAACTTCTTTAAGTTCTCTTGCCCATTCAGGGTTGTCTGTCAGTTCCTCGAAGGTCTTAATCCGATCCATGCGCAGCATCTCACGGAAGTCATTGTAACGAGGTACACCACGTTCGCGATCGCGAAGCACATCGACAGATGCCAAGTCAATTACTGTCCCATCATCTCTGGTCACTAACTGCAAATGTTTTGGGTAGTTATGTAATCTCAATGCCCCTGGATGGGAAACACCGAAACTATAGAACAAATCTGCTAATTCATACTGCTCCATAATCTCTCGTGTATTGTCGCGGCTGACTTCCAACAGGTTATGGTTTCCTATTGATTCCCCAGTACTCAAGGAATAAATCGGAAAATCGTCTGGCATCAGTGGGTGCATTCGATAGATAGCCACGAATTCCTCCGTCAGCGAGTAGGGAACGCCATGATGGTTAGTGCCCGAACCGACTATGCCGCCCAGAATTTCGCTTTCATCTAAAAATTTGAAGAGTTCCTGTAAGTCTTCACCAACAATACCAGACCAGTTAATCCTTAGTGCAGCCGCTGTCGTAGGATGGGGTAGGATTGCCGGAGTCCATTCGACCGTATGAATTTTAGCCATTAAGGCGGCATTAATCAGCCGTGCTTGCTGGAACAGTTGCTCATCGCCCCAGTCTGAATAGGTTTGCTTAAGGCGATCGCAAATGGCATTATGTTCCATCACAAACAATACATGAAGCATACTCAGCCCGATCCACCAATTATCGGCAAAGCCGACAAGTTCAACCCCATCAACATCCAGGGGTAACAGTGCTTCTTTCCCCAGCTTCATTTTGCCGTCTGTGCCTGTCCGTAACTTCCTCGCTGTTTCTGCATCGCTGCCATAAACTTGAGAACCATCCCACCAGTGAACATTAAGGTTGCCGTATGTGGGTGGTTGACCTTCCTGCTGAGGTTCTGAGGGTGTGCGTGGGACAAGCATTGGCGGTGATGGCCAGGGATCTGAAGCCTCTAAGGGAATTTCATGACTGTCCTCAATCTTTCCCGGTTTATGGGCAAACCAATCATGAGTCTGAAACTGAATCCAAGAGGCAGCCCAGAGGTTCAAAAACTTAACCGGCTGAAACTGTTGGCGTGCCAGCAGTTTTTGACTAATTAGCCGAGGACTGGGATTCATTAAGTTATTTAAGTCGGGATGCACGCGATCTAGAGGGAAATTTCGTCCGAACTTGGCCCCAGCTGCACCCATTTTGGGGTATTCTAGGTCGTTGTATGTACCATCAAAGGTACGGGCATTAATCTTCTCTGGCGGAACTCGATCTGGATCTGGATTCTGTGCCAATGGAGGGCTTTCTGTATCAAAAAGATTATCTTCGCGAAGTTCATCTCTTAAACTAATTAAGGCAATTAATCCTAAAATTTTGGGCAACCGATACCAAGGTAGATTATCACCAATCTGATTCACGAGATTAGATATAGGTTTTTTGACTTGTGCCATGAATTTAACCTCACTATTTGTATTGCTCTGTCAAGGCTAGGCAATCTTTAAGAAACACACTCAAGTAATTTTTTAGGGTAAGGTAGTGGGTTAGTTTTAACCGAGAGCATCTCAAAATTGCCTCATACTCATTGGTCGAATTTTCAATTAATTGTTTAATGCTTCTATTTTTGGACTTTGGACAAAATTTGATTTTGTGTCTTCCGTTTGATATTGTTTTTTCTCTTAGTTTCTTAATCTCATAACTTACGGTTCGCTCATTTTTTTCTAGGGTGGCAAAATTCATCCTTTTGTTAACTTATCTGTATTGAAAGAGAGAATCGGGAAGAAGTAGGGAAAAAAATTGGTTGTGTTGCCAAGTTTTGGACTTTGGACAAATTACCTCCTGACGTAAGGTCTAATTGAATGATTGATTTTGCGTTGTTTGAGGCTAAGTCAGGCTCTGCTTAACGAATAACTTTGAGGTTTGACGCAAAAAATATTTTCCTATTTATTACTATGAAACAAATATTTTGTTTTATGCAAAACAACTTTTTTTTGTTGTATTTCTTTACATAAACTAAGATTTGTCAAGACTGAATAAAGCATAAGTTAGGAGTTCCAATTCAAGATTAAAGAGTCAAATTCTTGAATAGCTATGCTTACAGCGGTTTAAGATATTCTAATCTCTAGGAGCACTGCTATTGTTTAAAACCCAAATAATTGATAATTTTTATCATTAAACTCAAGGGGATTTTGTTGATTTTCTCTGGTTATTTTTCTTGAAAATGAGATAAAAGGCTTGTGAATAATGCAATCTCTATGTTTTAAAAACTAATGTTAAGTTTTTGGCTCAAGGAAAGCTTTTTTGTCTAAAAATTAAGAGGTAACAATGAATTAGTTATAAGAGAGATAGAACTTTTTTCAACATAAAAGAAACTTATGTTGTTTCAAGGAGAAATATATGACCAAGCCACATCTAGGCATCATTGCCTGTGTGCTGGCGATCGCTTTAATGCTTCTGAGTTGTTCTCCCTATGAATACCAATCCACATCTGTAGAACGTCTGAGAGAACTAATTGCTGAAGCGGAAGCGAGAAGCAACGCTGTCGATGTTGCCCCATCGCAGTCGAACAAGCCAGTCGTCACTCAACCAGCTAATGATGTCAATCAAAGCTACGAAACAACCCCTGAAGATGAATATGATCGCGACTACCTTGGCTACGTACCTCCAGAAAACTATGGCAATCTAACCGAGGCAGAAAAGCGCGGCCTACAGACCTGGTATTTTTGGACCGGGGGGAACGAGAAGTTCTTTCGACAGCTAGCAAAGACAACCCATGGAGAAGCAGACTTCTTAAGTCTGATGGACGCTCGGCCAGACAGCGAACTGGCTCCGGGTGACGAGCACCACTATCAGCGCGATGAGCGCTTCGAGAAGATCGGCATGATCAATGATCCAGAATGTAAGGCGGCAACCCAGCCAGATGAGTATGGCTTGTGGTTGGATCAGTGTAATAAAGATCCTCATGCGACTGGGATTATGGGGTTGCGCAAGTTCAAAAATCCAGACTTTGACCCAGAGAAATGGGATGTAGCTGCCTACTATCAGCCGGGAGAAGCAAGAGCCCAGATCGAACCTCCCTATCGGATGGGCACCTCTTGTGGCATTTGCCATATCGCATTTAATCCGCTGAATCCTCCGAATGACTCGGAAAATCCAAGATGGGAAAACTTAGATGGACTGATTGGTAACCAGTACATCAGGGAGCCTGCATTATTCGGCGGCAACCTCCCCCTCGAAGACTTTCGCGCCCAGGTGCTGGCAAATCAACCCCCGGGAACCTCTGACACCTCTCGGCTCCCGACCGATCATATTGACAATCCAAATTCGATTAATGGCATCTTTAACTTGGCGGACCGACCCAAGTATGAAGAGGTTATGAATGACGGGAAGACAATCAAGGCGGTGTCCCACATTCTCAAGGATGGCGCAGATTCCATTGGTCTTGAAACGATCTCAATTCGCGTCTATTTGAATGAAGGCACCTGTTCAGATTATTGGCTGACATTGCATGACCCCTTATTGGGAAGAACGCCTCAGCGGCCCTTTGATATTGAGAAAGCCAGGAGGGAATGTGAAGGCTGGCGGCAGACGGAAGCGCGCATGCCGGATGCGGGGGCATACCTGAAAACCAATAAACCCATGCACCTGGAAGATGCGCCGGGCGGTAAGGCGTATTTAACCAAGGATAAGTCGGTTCTGGAGCGAGGGAAGATTGTCTTTGCCGATAATTGCGCCACCTGCCATTCCAGTAAGCAGCCCCCGGCAGAAATCCCTGACGATCCTGAGCAGGCAAAGCAGTGGTACAGAGAGTCAGTCCTGAGTTCCGATTTTCTCGATCACAACTTCTTGTCGGACGACAAGCGCTATCCGGTGACTGAGATTGGCACAAATGCTGCCCGAGCGCTGGCGACCAATGCCAAGAAAGGTCACATCTATGCACAATTCTCGTCTAAGACCTACAAGGAATTGCCATCACCTGGCACCCTTGAGCTTGAAAATCCTTTCGACGAGGATAAACCGATTAAGTTTAAGGTGCCAGCAGGAGGAACGGGTTATTATCGGACTCCGTCGCTAATTAGTATTTGGTCAAGTGCGCCGTTCCTGAACAACAACATGCGCGGCAAATACACTGGCGACCCCTCAGTGGCAGGACGCATGAAAGCCTTCAACGACGCCATTGAAAAGCACCTTTGGCCGGAGAAGCGCGAGAAGATTATCAAGCGGACAGATCGAGATACCCATTTAGAACTAGGAACCCTCAAAGCAGAGGTACCTGAAGGTACGCCGATTAAGTTATTGGCTAACTTAGACCCCCGTGAAACACCAAGGATTCTCCAACAGAAATTAAATTCCGACTTAGGAGGTAAAGTTTTAAGTTCTTTGGTTGAGTTTATTCCCGATAAGGTTTTGACTCCTCTGCTGCTCAAATATAATCAAGCTCCTGATTTTATTGAGGATCACGGGCACGACTTTGGGACGGATCTGCCGGATGAGGATAAGCGAGCGCTGATCGAGTTCCTGAAGACTTTCTAGTCAGCGTTACACCGCGCCCTTAACGACGCTGCCTGCGCGGCGCTTGCTGGAGCTTTAATCTTTAATCTATGGATGTGAGTCTTAAGGCACGGGGTAATAGAAGCTCCATTGCGCGG
>JASJEK010000425.1 GCA_030064915.1 Xenococcaceae cyanobacterium MO_234.B1 | reverse complement strand
TAGCCAGAATCCCATAAATTTAGTTTGATTGAGCAATCGCGAAATCAAACGCATTTATGGGAGTGGCTCAACTTTTAGGCTTACACCTCGCCATCATGTTTTTGATATTGAGTGCCTCGAATATAATGGCATCTCCTAGTCTACAAAGCTTGTTGGCTACTTTCCACTGGTAGTCGTCTCTTTGATTACCTACCTTTAGATCTAATTTTGCCAACCGAACATAAGCTTTGCTCCTATTTTTTGAGCCTTTGACTTTTCGAGAAGCTGCTCTTTGTCTGATTCGTTTTCTTCTGGCTACTTTTTTAGAAAACTGAGGATTAGGGATAAGTTCACCTGTATTTAATGCAGCCAGTTTGCGAATGCCCACATCAGCAGCAACTACTTTTGTGACTTGATTGGTATCCATCGGCATCAAAGCAGGAACATCTTTATTTTCCAGCCTAACTGACATATACCAACCATCGCTTTTATGTCTGATAGTGACTGTTCGGATCTCAAACCCAATAGGCAAAGGACGAGATAAATAGAATCGCATCCAGCCAATACCAGGAAGATAGACTTTATTGTTCTCAATTTTTACTTGCTTGGGCTTGTAGCTGAAAGAACGAAATTTACTGCGACTCTTGAATCGAGGATAACCACCTTGTCTATCAAAGAAACGAGAAAAAGCATCATTCAACCTCCTGAGATTCATCTGCAAGACATCAGCATTGATTTGTTTATACCAAGGGCGAGCAGCTTTCATCTCTGGCAAATAAGCGTCTTGCTGCATCCCTGCCGACCTTCTCTTTCCTGCTTTTGACCAGGGATAGCCGATGGTAGCAGATTTGTTGACCGAGCAAGTTAAAGGACAGCATTCTCGAGGACACGGGTGCTGGGGAGACCCCAGCACCGTGAGATGTCCGTCTTGGTTGTCTAGCCGAGAATAGTTTCCTAAAACAGGACTCCTAACTTGCTCATAAGCCTCAATTCTGTCTCGCAAACAAAAATTGTAGTGCGCTCTGAGCATTGACAACCAATTAGTCAAGTTAGCCCATTGTTCGGAGTTGGGCTTGAGTTTGTAGACGTGAGCAAGTATCATGAGAGCATGATACCATTTAGTCACATTATGCACAAGTCATCTAGCGGAGCAGTTTACAATCTTAAAATTCATTTAGTCATTGTGACCAAATACAGGTACAAAGTAATTAATCCTCCAATGCTAAAAAGACTCAAAGAAATATTTGCAGCTACTTGTACTAAATGGGAATGTACTTTATTAGAGTTCAATGGAGAGGTTGACCATGTTCATGCTCTCATTGATTTGAATCCCAAAATTGCCCCTAGCAAGTTTGTTAATAACCTCAAAACAGTGTCATCTCGCTTAATTCGCAAAGAGTTTAGTGAATACTTATCTCGTTTTTACAAGAAACCCGTACTTTGGTCAATTGGTTATGCTGTGAACTCCTGCGGAGGTGCTAGCCTAGAAAAGATTAAAGACTACATCAAGAATCAAAATGCTCCAGTATCCGACCCTAAAATTCCCCTACGACCAAACTAGCGTTATGGTCGCAGCACCCTTTTAGGTGGGGTCTGGTGGGCAATTTACCCACCAACCATAGTAAAGGTTTTGCTCTTATTTTGCCCGTTCTCAAAGCTTGAGTTGAGCGAAAACTTCCCCTAGTACCCGTGCGGAATCTCGGAGTTGTTTTTCTTCCCCTTCGCTGAGAGTCAGATTAACTGTTTTGAGTATGCCTTTTTCATTGACAACTGTCGGTAAACCCAGACAAACATCATGAATATCATACAGACCATTAACCAGACTGCTGACAGTAAGAACGCGCTCTTGACTCCGTAAAATAGCCTTGACAATATCTGTTACTGCTAAACCAATTCCATAAGCAGTATATCCTTTGCGCTTAATGATCTCATAAGCAGCATTTTTGGCCTGTTCAAAGATGGCGGTTAAATCTTTTTGTTCAGCAGCAGCAAGGTTTTCCCAACTTTTGGGAGCTAGTTTCACCCCAGCTACATTTGCCGTACTCCAAATCGGAAGTTCACTATCCCCATGCTCTCCAACAATGTAGGCATGAACGCTACGAGCATCAATATCCAACTTTCTGGCTAGTAAAGTACGGAACCGGGCTGTATCTAAGACTGTTCCCGAACCAATTACTCTAGAACTAGGGAATCCAGAGATTTTTAGGGTTACATAGGTCATGATGTCAACGGGATTGCTGACAATCAGCAAAATCGCATCGGGACAGTATTTAACCACATCACTGAGAATACTTTTAAAGATAGCGACGTTCCGTTCCACTAGATTTAGACGACTTTCTCCTGGCTTTTGAGCAGCCCCAGCCGTAATAATCACCAAATCCGCATTGCGTCCCTCATCAGCTACTGTTCCCGCTTTCAGGTCGGTGGGAGGAAGAAAGGGCATACCAGACAGCAAGTCCATCACTTCCCCCTCAACCTTTTCCTGAGCAAGGTCTTGGAGTATCAGTTCATCAAAACAGTCTTGAATTAATAAGGAATAGGCACAAGCCATTCCCACTTGTCCGGCACCAATAATCACTCCCTTAAGAGGATTCAAAGGGGCGGGTTTTTCTGCTTCGGGGTTAGGAATAAACAGTTGTTCAAACATAAAACTTTGATTTTTAATTGACTAGTTTCAAGGCTTTTAGTTAGTTGGTTCGGAAAACTGCAAATTGGGAACTTCAGTTTGATTAAACTCTAGGTTTCTCCATTAAAATTATAGAAGAGCGTGCTGTAACCAGATAACTATCTTGGTCAACTTTTGGAGCTGCTTCTAAGTCAGAAAAATCATCTGGTGCCGGTAAGGCAGTATCAACAATTCGATGCCAGTAATTTCCTGGTTCTAAAGGCGGTAATTCAAAATCAAGCGATTCCCAATAGGCATTGAGTACAATGTGGAGGCGTTCGCCACTAGCTGGATGGCACAAAGAAAAAGCCAGAGCGTGAGAATCTTCGCCCCAATCAGGTTCACCCAAATACTGCCCGTGCCAAATTAAATAGGGTTCAGAGCTAGCATGGGTAACTTCTAAAAACTTTTCTTGACGGAAAATTGCTAGTCCTTGAATAAAATGAATCAACTTTTTGACAAAACGCAACAAACCATCCTGTTTAGTTACTAAACTCCAGTCAAACCAGCTTAATTCATTATCCTGACAGTAGGCATTGTTATTACCCTGTTGGGTATGTCTGACTTCATCTCCCATCAGCAACATGGGTGTTCCCTGAGAAATCAACAGAATGGTGAAGAAATTTTTGATTTGCTGCGATCGCAATTGCTGGATTTCTGGGTCGTCCGTTGCTCCTTCTACCCCACAGTTCCAACTATGGTTATCATTACCACCGTCACGATTATCTTCCCCATTAGCCAGATTATGCTTATGGTTGTAGGAAACTAGGTCGTTAAGAGTAAAACCATCGTGGCAAGTGATAAAGTTAACGCTACGATTGATATCCTTATCTGGGCGGGAGTATATATCAGGACTGGCTAGAATTCTCGCTGCTAAAGCGTTAATCGAACCGCGATCGCCTTTGACAAAACGGCGGACATCGTCCCGAAACGGGCCATTCCACTCGGCAAACCAATCTGCCAGTGCTACAAAATCACCCACGTTGTACATTCCCGCCGCATCCCAAGCTTCAGCGATCAGTTTGGTTCCTGCTAAAATGGGGTCTGATTCGATTACCCAGAGAACGTTAGGCGTATTTACACTCCCGATGGGCATTCCATAAACATCCCTACCTAAAATAGATGCCAGATCGAAACGAAAGCCATCGACGTGCATCTCGGAAACCCAGTAGCGCAAGGAATCCACAATCAATTTACCGGTGATGGGATGATTGCTTTTGAAAGTATTGCCACAACCACTATAGTTACTGTAGTATGTAGGATTCTGTTCCAAAATGTAGTAAGTCTGATTGTCTAAGCCTCGGAATGAAAGAGTCGGTCCTTGCTCATTGCCTTCTGCGGTATGGTTAAAGACCACATCTAATATCACTTCAATGCCTTCTTTGTGGAGAGCTTTAACCAGATCGCGAAATTCATCCACCGCACCGAGAGGCTCCCGTCGCGAACTGTAATCGCTGTGGGGAGCAAAGAAGCCAATGGTGCTGTAGCCCCAGTAGTTTTTCAGTCCAGGACGTACATCCTGGGGGTCGAACTGATGGACGGGTAGCAATTCCACTGTGGTAATTCCCAATTCCTTAAGATAGGGAATTTTTTCAATTAAACCAGCATAAGTCCCGCGTTTTGACTCAGATACGCCGGAGTTGGGATGACTGGTAAAACCGCCTACATGAAGTTCGTAAATGACACTACTAGCATAGGGAATTCTGGGATGTTCATCCCCTTCCCAGTCATAGGTACTAGGATCTACTACCACTCCTTTGAGGGCTTGAGCGCAGTTATTTCCTGGACGAGAAGCAGAGACGCGATCGTAATTTTCCAGGTTCACAATTGCCCGCGCATAAGGATCTAATAGTACCTTAGTGCTGTCAAAGCGATACCCTCTTTCGGGGGCAAACTGACCATAAGCTCGATAAGCGTAAATCTGTCCTGCCTTAATTCCTGGGACAAAGACGTGCCAGTAGTGATAGGTCTTGTTTAGTACAGGATCGAGTTTAATTGTCTGGGCTGGTTGGGCAGCATTAGGAGTATCAAATAAAAGTAGTTCTATGGCTTCGGCATCGCGGGAAAAGAGGCAGAAGTTCACTCCATCGGGGTAAACAGTAGCTCCTAACGGGAAACTTTCGCCGTGCAACACCTTCGGCTTCTCCGCCTGCTGACCATTGCCTTTTGCTTGTAATACCTTATCCACGAAGCACACTCCTTTAGCTGATATTTTTGAAGAATAAACTGAATAAATTGATTTTGTCTAGCAATTAAATAGAGTTAAATAGTAGTAAATCACAGTAAATAGTAATCAAATAGACAACATATTGCCAAAACCATAATCATATCCATCACTGCGATGAACAAAATTAAATAGCTTGGTACTGACACGATGCCCATCTATTTTTACTTCTACTCCTGTTTTGGTTGGAGTTTTAACTTCGATTTAAGTCTTGAGAGTCCAACAGAGCGTCCAGAGGTTTTGCTCACAAAGCGTGGCACTGACTCTTGTAGAAATCTAGTTGCTACCCAGGCAGACTCCCTGCTTCCCAAGGAGTATATCTTTTTTGGTTACAAGACCCTTGTTTTTTATCAGTTCTTTACTAATTCTAAAGCCTCTAAGGTAATTTAAAACAAACATATTTTTTCATACTGGTGAGATACAGAATTTTTGGTTTTGAGGCAGGAGGCTTTCGGGCGGGAGGCAAGTGTTAGATATACCTGATGAGTC
>JASJEK010000107.1 GCA_030064915.1 Xenococcaceae cyanobacterium MO_234.B1 | reverse complement strand
GATAAGCAAAGACAGATAGCAATCTGGGCTAAACAAATCGAAACTGGGCAAGTACTTGATTTTAATTCTGTTATCCAACAGATTAACCAGCAAATTAAGCGAATTGGAAGAACTATCGAATACTGGAAAAATTATCTCCTTAAAAAATATCACGTGGCTTCTCGTCTGCTTTTATCCGATGAGCAGCTCATCGAGTTTTGGTCTGATTTGCTCGGTTGGCCAACGGCAAAAACTTAAGATTTAGATTGAAGATGAGGAACTTACAGAAAAATAATCATCCAGCCTTCACCCAGTAGTTCCCTGTAGTTACCAACCCTTAACCTAACCAAGGCTGGATGATTATTTCTTTGGATCTCCCTAAGGTGAGAAAATAACTCGTGAGAAGGTTTTCTTGGACGAGTTATTATGGCTGTTACCCCGTCTACATCCGATAGTAGTAATTTGAGGCTAGTGAAGCCTTTGCCCTTGACTACTCATCCAGCTTCCGTGTATTTATCGGGGCTAAGGGAAGGTAGCAGAAGAACAATTAAATGGTGTCTCAATTCTATTGCTGCTATTCTTACTGGGGGAGAGTGTGATTGTTTGACACTAGATTGGTCGAAGCTGCGCTATCATCATACCGCTGCTGTCAGGTCGGCTTTGATGGATAAGTATGCACCGGTTACGGCTAACAAAATGCTCAGTGCTTTACGTCGTGTTTTATTGGAGGCCCATCGTTTGGATTTACTTTCGGCGGAAGATTACACCAAAGCGGTGGATTTGGCTAATATTTCTGGCAGTACACAAAAAGAAAGAGGACGTGCTTTAGCCAGAGAGGAGATTTCTGCTTTACTAGGGACTTGTAACTCTTATAATCCCCTAGATATTAGGGATGCTGCCATAATAGCCGTCTTGCGATTTACGGGAATGAGAAGGTCGGAGTTGGTCAAATTAGAATTAGCCGATCTCGATTTAAGCAAAAGCTCTCTAAAGGTTCGGCGGAGTAAAGGAGAAAAAACTCGACTGGTTTATTTGCCCAAGTCGGGACTGCTGCTACTCAAGAAATGGTTATCAATCAGAGGAAAAGAAGCTGGGGCTTTATTTTGCCGTATTCGACGGGGAGGACACCTACAGCCAGGGAAATTGCACCCAGACGCGATTTGGCGGATTCTGCAAACCCGGGCCAGCAGAGCTAATTTACCTTCGTTTTCCCCTCACGATCTGCGTCGGACATTTTGTAGCGATCTGCTTGATGGGGGGATAGATCTTGTCACAGTTCAGAAGTTAGCAGGTCACGCTTCTCCCCTGACTACGGCCAAATATGACAGGAGAGGAGAAGATGCTAAAAGAAGAGCAATCGAGCAATTAGAATGTTAGTTATGTCATAAGTAGTTGGATACAGTTAAAGTTCTAAATTTTGAATTAAAGGAACAATATCTCGATTGTAATCCCAAGACTGAATTTGTATTTGAGCCATCCTCATAATTCTTTCTAATAACACCGCCATTTGTATAGGACCTACTCCTCCAGGTACGGGTGTAATTCTTTGAGGGATATCATAAGCATCTTTGGCTACATCTCCTAGAGGCGGTTGTCCTTCTGATTGTGGGATAAAACCTGTATCAACTACTAATTTGTGTTCTGCTTTGAGGAAATCTTTGGTAATTAAATTGGGTTGTCCTGTGGCAGACACAACAAGATTGGCGTTTAAAAGTCCTTGTCTAATGTCTTCCTTTGTATTACCTTGGGCTATATCCAATTCAATTACTGTTATTTCTTTCTCTTTGAGAAGCTTAACTATACCTTGACCCACAAAGCCTCTGCTGCCTACCACTGCTACTTTATCAGAGGGACTGGCAAACGATTCAACTAATCTTGCCACTGCTTCGCTAGTAGCACTCGCTTTAAATATCGGATGAAGAAGATTTACGCCATCAATGTCTAATTTAGGAGGTATGTTATGAAGTTCTTCGGCTAAGTCGGGACTGGGAAGTGGGTTTTGTACGATAATCCCTATACTCTGCGGATTATTAACCGCTTGTTCAATTAATTGGGCAAATTCATTGGGTTCTGTATTTCCTGGCAACTGATAACGATTAACTTGACAACCAATAAATTCAAAGGTTTTTACTTTTTGATTGGTGGAAACTACCGCAGCCTCGTATTGACTTATTTTTTGGGGATTTTTTTCTCTCGATGGTGGCTCGAACATAATTATGGTTATCAGCTTTTGGTCAAAAAACTCCTTATGTTCTTCACACCTCTGTTTGACTATTCTATTGATTTTCCCTCCGAATACTTTTTCGCTCATTCATCAGCCTACCAATCCTGCCACCCTTTTTTGCCCTAGAACAATTCCTTCTTCTAGTTCTTGACAAGCTTGTACTTGCTCTGTATCTACTATTCCATTCCAACCATTATCATGCTTTAGTTGCTCTAGTACTTCTACCCCAGGCTCTAAATAAGCTCCTTCTAACATTGTGATTATTTCTTTGATTTCAATTTCTTGACTTGATTCAATTCTTTGAGTTTGCCCATTTTCATCAAACTCCATGAAAATCTGCCGAAATTTATTCTCATGACCAGTTTCCGCCCAAGAAAGAGGATAGGAAAATTGCCCTGAGTGAGTTAACCATATTGTTGAAGCTAATATCGGCTTTAATTGCGGGAATGTTTTTACCACTGATGAAGCTAGATCGTAGTAACCGCGATAAACACCTGTATTAGTATGATTACTATAAAGCTCTGAAGCGATTACTATTGCTTTGTTCTTATTATTCAACCAATATATTCGTAATAAACAATGACTGTGAGGCGATTTATTTTTATTCTTCCATTGATAGGTTGAATACCACTTAAAAATAGTTTTAGTGACATTAACGTCAATTTGAGTCGTAATGACTGGACTTTCTTGATTAGTAATTATCATTTTGTCTAATCCCTCACTTTAAAAGCTGTTGGTCCTTGAGATTTTTGAGCATATTTTTGGGATAATTTAGTTATTTCAGTTAACCAAGTTGCATTATCTCTTAAGACTGAATAATCATTATTATATTTAATAATTTTTCCTAGTTCTAATGCCCAGTCTTTTAAATTGGATTGTCCAATTATTCCTTGATTGGTTTGTATATATTCTACCAGTACTCTTTGGTTAATTTCAAAGGCTTCTTCTCCCCACTGATTAATACACTGTAGAAAATATTCGTAATCGCAATATATTCGGTAATTCTCATTCCATTGTGGTGCAGATTCTCGATAATGAGTCAAACCATTACTATCAAATAATTGTTGATGAGTCACCAGTTCTTTTAATCCTGTTCCCACTTCAGGAGAAACAAATTCTTTACTTTCTTTAACTTTTTTGCCTTGCTGCCAGACTTCTCTTCTTCTATTTTGTAAAGGAATGATAAATTTTAATGTCTTATTTGATGAGAAAAACTCCACCATTTCTTTGACAAAAGATGGCTTAAGAAAATTATCATCATCTAAATAAGCGACTAATGGGGTAGTTGCTATTTTAAATCCTAAATTTCTTCCCTTACATAAACCAAAGCTATTAAAAGGGCGTTCTATTTCTCTATATTTTACTTTAAATTCGGGAGTTAGATTACTAATTAAATCTCTAGTTTTTAAATCTCCACCGTCATTGATTACTATCCATGTCATATCTTGCCTTGTTTGTGCCAGTAGAGAACTTAATGCTTTTTCCTTTAAGCAGTTAGCTCGATTATGAGTTACAGTAATTATTGATATGCTTTGGTTCATAAAAAGTTTTGGCGTGGTTCAAAAGTCTCAACATGCTATCCTTTAGTCATAAATATCTTAATCTGACAATTCCGAAAGAAGCTAGAAGCTAGGAAATAGCTGAAATCCCCAGAAACTCAAGATGAAAATGCTCACAAGCGTAAAGTGGACAAATCAGATTCACGCCTTAATTGACGCATAATCTGAGTTAAAGAAAGATGACGCAACCGAGAATGATTTTGCAGCGAAGTTAACCATAAATAAGCCATAATCTTAATCAATAAGCCAGTGTAGAGACCATCTCCCCGAAGTCGCATCAAGCCGATAGCCAGCACTGATTTCAAGATTTTCCAAAACTGTTCAATAAGATTATGAGCCAACCAAATCCGCCACATTTGGACACTACGTAAAGATAAGGTACTGAAATCCATCAAGTAGAAGGCACGAGTCGTATTTTTGCGGAAAAATAACAGATTAACTCTGCCGAAAGTGGGATTGGTCAGGGTTTTCCGTTGGGCTCCGAACATTAATTCCCCAGTGTGTCGAATCATATTTAATCTCTTTTTTCCATTGAGATGCTGTTTTTTTTACTGACCCATCATTAAAGACATAATTGCTTTTCCCAACTACTACAATGTTAGTAAACCCAAGTTCATGTAATTCTTGTTTAAGAGGATCAGAAACATCCCCTCGAATCCATAGTGATGGGAATAGTTGTAATATCTAGATCATGCTTCTTAAATTCTGCTTTTAATTTGGTCAACATTGATAGTAATAAACTTGGTTTATCTGTATTTTTACAACCTTGTTTAGAACAAAATAATAAATGAATTGGTATCGCTTTATCGTTAATTGTTAATACTATTACTAATAAATTTTGTCCATTGACTACTTTTTTCCAACGCCCACTATACCAACTCCAGGTGCAACGTAGTCGTTTTCCTACTCTGTCAATTACACTATCGTCAACTGCCAAGGTAATGTTGGCTCTGGATTGACTAGCCGCACTTTTTTTTTGACTTCTTTTATCTCTTCTGCTGCTTGACAAACCATCATTTTGATGAGGACTTTTTTGATTCTATATAGACTCCATTTTGAGATTTCACCATAGATTTTTTGAGGGGAAATCCCTAGATAATCTGCCCACTGCTTGGGATTATAACATCCATAGGCATGACTAATTGCTAATGCCATTATCACTTCAAAGGCTTCTAATTTTCCTTGTCGGAATTCTCGACTAAATCTGATGAAGAAACTTTGGATTATATCGGAGATTTCGGTTCTCATTCTGGTTTTGGTGGCTTTGGAGGAGCATTTTCATCAGATTATATGCCTTTATCCCTCTGTAATTCAGCTTTTTCGTCTTTTTCGGAACAGATTGGGGAGAAGCCCCCGATGTCTCTTTCTTTTTAGGAAGGATTGCCGAACTCAATACTCTAAGACAGTGGATTTTGGGGGATGATTGCCGTCTCGTGGCACTGTTGGGCATCGGTGGGATTGGTAAGACAGCTTTAGGGGTGAAGTTAGCCCAGCAGATTCAAGGAGAATTTGAGTGTGTTATTTGGCGTAGCCTCCGCAACACCCCATTTTTAGAAATCCTATTGGCTCAAATTGTGCCTCTGGTGTCTAATCAACAAGAAACTCGCCCAGAGTTAGAACACTTACTCCATTATCTGCGTGCTTCAAAATGTCTGCTGATTCTCGATAACCTGGAAACGATTTTGCAGCCTATGGAGCTAGGGCAATTTCGAGCAGGCTACGACGACTATGGGAAATTGCTGCGACTGGTAGGAGAAACAGCCCATCAGAGTTGCCTGATGATTACTAGCCGAGAAAAACCTGGAGCGATCGCTACTAGGGAAGGGAGAGAATTGCCCGTGCGATCGCTCTTTCTATCGGGCTTGCAAGAAGAAGCCGATGCCTTACTGACAGCTAAAGGCTTATCAGGTTCAATCGAACAGAGAAAAACCCTGAGCGATATCTACGGAGGCAACCCCCTTGCGCTCAAGATTGCCGCCACCTCCATCCAAGACTTATTTGACGGCAACATTACTACGTTCCTGTCTCAGGGGACGGTGCTCTTCAACAGTGTGCGCCAACTTCTCGACCAACAATTCGCTCGCCTCTGTGCACTAGAACAAACTCTGATGTATTGGTTAGCCATCAATCGGGAATGGACGACGGTGGAGGAATTGCTGGAAGATATCATGCCCCCTGTGTCGCGCAATCGTTTATTGTCAGGATTAGAAGCCCTGTGCTGGCGTAATCTAATTGAAAAGCAAGGAGGCAGCTATACTCAGCAGTCAGTGGTGATGGAATACGTCTGCGAGCGCCTGATTGAAAAGATTGTCGATGAATTAACCACTTGTAAACTTGACCTGTTTACCCGCCATGCTTTGGTGAAAACAACCGTCAAAGAATACGTGCGTGACTCTCAAGTGGGACTCTTGCTCGCTCCGATTGCTAGGGAATGGGAAAAAACTTTTAGGGCGCTCCCTGCTCTCGAACAACAGGTGTTGAGCCTTCTAAAAACCTTACGACAAATCGACAAACCCCTATCTAACTATGGCGGGGGCAATCTGCTCAATCTCTGCCTGCACTTGGGATTAGATTTGACTAACTGTGATTTTTCGGGTTTGAGTATCTGGCAGGCTTGTTTGCAACAAGTCGAAC
Organism: Xenococcaceae cyanobacterium MO_234.B1; assembly: GCA_030064915.1. Lineage (GTDB taxonomy): Bacteria > Cyanobacteriota > Cyanobacteriia > Cyanobacteriales > Xenococcaceae > JASJCP01. The sequence goes on along the minus strand of JASJEK010000107.1, from coordinate 5,240 downwards.
TACAGGGAATTAATTTGGCCCATGCCGATCTCAGTAAGTCCCTGTTCACAGAAACTTTTGCCAATATTTTATCTGTAGCCTTCAGTCCGGATGGTAAGCTACTTGCTAGCGGTGATACCCAAGGAAATATCTATCTGCGGCAGATGCCAAGGGGTCAAATCATCAAGATTTATCCAGCACATCAAGGTTGGGTACACTGCATTGCCTTTAGTCCAGACGGTCAAACCCTTGCTAGTACCTCTAACGACTTCACCGTCAAACTCTGGGCTATCCCAACTGGGCAGTGCCTTCACACCTTTAAACACGCCGACATGGCCTGTTGCTTAGCCTGGAGTCCCGATGGCACAATGCTAGCCAGTGTCGGCTTCGACCAAACCTTGAGAGTGTGGAACTCCCAGACGGGGGAATGTCTCAAAGTCCTGCAATGTCGTAAAGTCCTGCGGAGAAATACCCCTCAGATTGTTTCAGTCGCCTGGAGTCCCGATGGAAAAATTTTGGCTTGTCCTGGCAGTGACAACAGGGTTTTGCTTTGGGATGGACTTGGGGGAAAATTGCTCAAGACTTTAAGCGAGCATGCAGATCTGGTCTGGCATTTAGCTTTCAGCCCCGACGGTAAAACTCTGGCTAGTAGCTCTCAAGACGGTACGATCAAACTCTGGAATGTTTTTACCAGAGAATGTCACCAAACGGTACGGGGCAATTTTGGGTTAGCTTGGTGGCTGGCATTTAGCCCGAATGGAAAAACCCTAGCAGGTGGGTGTCAAGATGGGACAGTGAGATTATGGTCTCCTCACACAGGACAATGTCTCAAAATTCTACAAGGACATACCAGCATCGTTTGGTCAGTCGCCTTCAGTTCTGACAGACAAACCCTCGCTAGTAGTGGTGATGACCAGACCATTAAATTGTGGGACACCGCAACGGGAGATTGTCTGCAAACCAGGCACGGATATAGCAGTGCTGTCTGGGATGTAGGGGTGAACAGTAACGGTCAAAAGTTAGCCTCTGCCCATCAGAATGGAACGATTCGGCTTTGGGATAGGGCAACGGGGAATTGTCGGCAAATATTACAGGGCCATACCAGCATAGTATGGTCAATTGCCTGGAGTCCCGACGGACAGTTGCTTGCCAGTGCTTCTCAGGATCAAACCGTCAAACTGTGGGACACACACACGGGGCAATGTCTTAATACCTTTGAGAAACATCTGAGAATGATTCACGCCGTAACCTGGCATCCTGAAGGACAAAGGCTTGCCACTGCTTCTCTAGATGGCACGGTCAAAATTTGGAACAGGGATACACGAGAGTGCCAACAGAGCCTGGAACATAAACTTATAGTTACTGCTGTTGCTTGGAATCGAGAGGGTGAGATTTTAGCCAGTGGCGGTTATGGTGGCATTCTTAAACTGTGGGATAGCTATATCGGTCAATGTTTAAAATCCCTTCCGGGACACACAAATGCCGTCTTCTCAGTTGCCTTCAATCCTAATGGGCCAACCCTAGCTAGTGGCTCCCACGACAACACCGTTAGGCTTTGGGATGTACATACTGGAAAAGGCCTCCATACCTTCACAGAACATACTGATTGGGTTTGGTCAGTTGCTTGGCATCCTGACGGGCAAATTCTCGCCAGTGCTTCACAAGATGGGACAGTCCGGTTGTGGAATGTGCAGACAGGGGAATGCTGCCAAGTCCTGCAAGGACATAGTAAGGGGGTGCGCTCCCTCAGTTGGAGTCCTGACGGACAATGGCTGGCTACTTGTAGTATGGATGAAACAATTAAGCTGTGGGATACTCAAACAGGTGAGTGTTTTAAAACACTGAGAGCCAAGCAACCCTATGAAGGGATGAACATCACTGGCATAACTGGCATCACTAAAGCCCAACAAGCTACTCTTCGGACATTGGGAGCCATCCAAACCAACAACTTCTCCCATTGCCCAGAGTCCTGAGCTCGAGTCCACTTGAATAGTTATCAAAAAGCTATGTAATGAAACATAATTAATTACCCAACCTTCATCAATAAATCCTGCTTCCTACCAACAATCCTGGTAACCAATTGGACTTTGGACAAAATACTTTTTGCTTAAAAATTATTACTTTTTCGACAAATGTAATCAGTTTTGACTTTTGACGGCTTCAGGCGATCGCCTGAAGCCCAATGATTTTTGGCTCTACTGACTTTATTTAGTCCTCATTCCTGAAGGGGACTGCTACTTCATCCCTAGTTCTTCCCGATTGACTCCTAGCTTAGAATCAAAGTGACAGGTAAAAGCCAAAGAAAGCGATAACAGTGCAGTGCATCTGAATTCCGATCACCTGAATATCGAGCAAAAAAGAAGCGATTAAATATAGTTCTGATGCAACAGACCCGAGGGATAACAACAGCTGCCACCCCCAATCAGACCAATATTCAGGTCATCAGGCGGGATGGTTCAAAGACTCCCCTTAATCTAGTCCAGATTCGTTCTATTGTCGATTGGGCCTGTGCTGGATTTGATGCCAATCCCATTACTCTAGCTTCTAGAGTAATGGGATTGGGAAATGGGGTCACTACTAAAGAGATTCAGGCTCACCTCATTAACTGCGCTTTGGAGATGTGTAGTCCATCCGAACCAGACTGGCGCTATGTGGCAGGGCGACTACAGCTCTGGAGTTGGTCGAAGAAGCTCCTAGTCAGCCGTGGGGCTCAGTATAGCGACTACTCCAGAACAGTTCGGTCAAAGGTTGAGTCTAACCAATATGACAGGAGGCTCCTGACTTATTCTGCCGATGAATTGCTCGAAGCGGGTTCCTGGATTAATCCTGATTGGGACACCAATTATGATTACGCTGGTGCTGTCCTCTTAACCAATCGGTATCTTTTACCCGATGAGTTGCCCCAGGAAGCATTTTTAACTTGCGCCCTACTCCTCGCTTCCATTGAAGTCCCATCTCGTCGGATGGTTTGGGCGAGGAATTTCTACGAAGCGCTCGCTCAAAGAAAGATTTCTCTATCTACCCCTATCCTCGCTAACCTGAGAATTCCCAACGGTTCGTTATCCTCGTGTTTCATAAGCATCAAGGGTATATTCCCGGAGGAAATCTCTGCCAAGAAAATTGGTCTAATGTTTCCCCTGGTATAGAAGCTCACACCTGCAATCTGCTATCCCTCAATTTAGCCAATATTAATGAGTCTGAAGTTACTCAGCTGTGCTCTCTAGCAGTGCGGCTTCTGGATAACACCATCGACTTAACCCACCCCCCTTTTGAGACTAGCCAAACTCATAAGGAGAAATACCGCACGATTGGTGTTGGTGTCATGGGACTGGCTGACTGGTTGGCCAAACGTCAGCTCTCTTACGGCGATTTGCCAGAAATCAGCCAGTTATTTGAAAATATTGGCTACTACTGTACCCAGGCCTCGATGGAGTTAGCCAAGGAACGAGGGGCTTATCCAGCGTTTTCAGGTAGTGAGTGGAGTCAAGGGAAGCTGATTGGTGCTAAGCCCGTTGAGTGGTTTGAGCAGCACGCACAAGATAAAGAACGCTGGCTACAACTGAGCTTAGACATCAAGGAACACGGAATCCGAAACTCCCATATTACAGCGATTGCTCCCAACACCTCCTCTTCTTTGGTTCAGGGCTGTACAGCTAGTGTTCTGCCCGCCTACAGTCGCTTCTTTTATGACAAGTGGGCCAAGGGAGTTGTTCCGATTGCACCGCCATTTATCAAGGAATGCTTCTGCTTTTACCAAGAAAACAAAACCCTAGAGCCGAAGAAAATTGTTCAGGCTGTGGCCACGATTCAGCAGTGGATTGATACAGGAATCTCCCTGGAGTTGCTGTTTAATCTTAACCAAGGGGTCTATTTTCCCAAACAACCAGAACGCTCCCTCAAGGCTAAAGATATCTTTGAGACCTTAGTCATGGCTTGGCAAAAAGGATGTAAAGCAATTTATTATGTGCGGCTCGTGCAGAGAGATAGCTTCCAAGAAGAATCCTGTACTTCCTGTGCCAATTAATACTAAATCCGATTGTCAAAACCCCTTTATAAAAATCGACCAAATCCGATTCTGCCAAAAATTTAGGCTATGGGGATAAGGGGGGGGGTATGATACCAATTTGCGTTCAAAAGCGTAATTTTGGTAAGGTACTTGACTGGAATGTCAGATGTTCGAGGAATCATGCCCAAAGTCAGTCGAGTTTTACCGCACCTATCAGTTGAGGAAGTGCAGCAAAAGATTAAAACCGCTAACAACTTTCGCCGACAACAGAAGTGGCTCCGAAGTCTACAATGCTTTGGTTGACCCTAGGGAGGCAGCCCAAATCGCTTTACTGCCCAGGTACAACCAAGCGAACTGTCCGTGACTGTCATCTCGGACTACAATCGAAAAGGAGTAGCAGCGATCGAGACTCCAGGAAAGGGAGGAAGACGGCGTGGTTATCTGTCCTTAACTGAGGAAAAAAAGTTTCTCACTGAATTTATGGATTCAGCCCAGAAAGGACTAATCACAACTGTCACCAAGATTAAACGAGCCTATGAAGCTAAAATCGGGCAAAAAGTTGATCAAACGACGATTTATCGGCTGCTAGGACGTCACAAATGGCGCTTTCGTTATGCCTCGCTCTCATCATCCTGATACTAATTTTGAGAAGCAAGAAGAGTTTAAACAACAGTTTCCCAACGAGCGTAAACGAAGCCTTGAAAACCAAAGACCAATTATGACAACCGACCTGTATTACTGATGGCTCAAGACGAAGGGCGTTTTGGCCGTTTGGGGCAAGTTATGAAAGCTTGGTGTCCGCACGGACATCGTCCTCTGGTGGCTAAACAGGGAGTAAGGGACTATGTTTATGCCTATGCAGCGCGCCGCGAAGCGGATCTCTTCGAGATCGCGCCGAGCCTGGGCAAAATGACAGCTTTGATACTTCCTTACGTCAATATCAAGATGATGGAATTGTTTCTGCAAGAGGTTTCTCAAGATTTTGCCGATTATTTCATTATCATGCAAGTCGATCGCGCAGCGCCAGGCTTTGCCTGACCAGTCTGAATTCAGAATTCAGAGTTCAGAGTTCCGCAAATGCGGTTAAGACTAAAACTCAACTCGCTCACCTTCGGATGCAAGCCCCGTCGTTCACAAGGTCGCGTTGCCTGGGGGAGGGGCTGAGGAGCCAACCTGCGTCGGCAGCTTGAACGCCCCGTTCTCCCCAGGCACTCGTGACGACCGCGACGGAAGAGGTTTGGCGGGAAGGGGCTTA
>JASJEK010000106.1 GCA_030064915.1 Xenococcaceae cyanobacterium MO_234.B1 | reverse complement strand
CAACATCTATCTTTCTATGGTAGTCAGTTGATGTAAGTTAAAACAAGACTTATTATTTAATTCGCGATTAACACTCGCGAATTAAAAATTTCTTTTTTCTTCTTTTTGCCAAAATGGGATGTTCCCAATAGAAGAGCTAATGCGACAACCAAATATAAGCGTTCTAAGGATTTAGCGTCACGAATTCGGGATTCTTCTAATTTAAAAGCACCAGATTTAGAGTCTAAAAATAACTCCTCAACGCGGAACCGCAAACCATATTGCCAGAGGGTTTGTAAAGAAGGTTCTTCATCCGTAATCACAGCCCAAGGCTCTTTGACTCCCTTGACATTAGCCAACACGATATTGCAACGGTATTCTCCATCTAACCACAAGCCGACATTGTGATACAGAACTGCTTCTCCTTTAGGTGGCCAGAGATACATTATTTCAATGGGATATCGTCGTGGTCCATGAAGATTCACATCACAGGGAACACGCAAACAGTAATGCCAAGTAATCTCTTGTAGCCAACTCATCAATTCATGGTGGGCAAATCCTCGGTCTGCCAAGAGCATGATATCAGGATAATTAGATAACAGTCGATGTGCTAGTCTCAACATTAACTTGTATTCTCCAAAAGCCACCGTGGCACTAGAGATGTTCTTTTACCTTCCAGCAGATATGGAATGGCTCGACCACAACAGACAACTGATAGATGAATGATGCAGAAGCGATTCCACAGCACCGTTGTATCTAATGCTAAATAAAGACGTTGTCGTTGCCAATTATTTATTGCGGCCATGACTAAAGGCACATACAAAGATCTGACTCGAATTCGACGATTACGAAGAAATCTCTGCCATCTTCTTTCTGTACTCTGGGCTTGCTCTGCACGACTTGGCACATAAGCTTCCCACTGACTCAAACTGGGGGATGGCAAAGATTCGTGAATTTTACTGTCATATCTCCCTCAAAGTCTTACCCTCATTGAGTTTCATTAACTAGAAATCAGAGGGGATTCAAAATTTAATATTGTAGGTTTTTGATTCAAATCGAGGTATGGCTAAAAACTCAGAGCGATAATTTAGTCATCTTTGAGATATCGATAAACACTAGCTTTAGAAAGATGATAATCACTCATCAGAGTTTTAATTAATGTTCCTGATTTTCGACGCTGCTTCATCTCTTCAACTTGCTCAGGTACAAGAATTTTTTGGCGACCAAACTTCACACCTCGGGCTTGAGCATTTTTAATCCCATCCATTTGTCGTTCAGCACGAATCTCTGTTTCAAACTGAGCAATTGCTCCAAGCATATTAAATAGTAATCTTCCCGTAGCGTCACTGGTATCAATATTTTGGTCGAGGACAGTCAAATTTACTTGTTTAAGTTTGAGAATTTCAGCAATACGGCACAAATGTAATGTAGAACGAGCTAATCTATCTAAGCGAGTAACAACTAATGTATCTCCTTCTCGGAGATAGTCTAAACAAGCTTCTAATTGAGGACGTTGAGTTGTTCCACTTCTTTTTTCCCTGAAAATTTTATCGCAGTCGTGAAACTTATTTAATTGAACTTGTAGAGACTGACCGATAGAACTAACTCGTGCGTAACCAACTCTGTCCATAATTACCTCTGGTTGAGTCTCATAACCTTTTGGAATTTGTGAGACTGATATTTTGAGACATTATAACCCAAGACAGTGTAAGCTAACGGTACACCCTATTCAGAAAAATTTAACACTCTGGTCAGAGCAGCTAAAAGAATTAGAGGCATTGTAGACAGGGCTTTCTACAGACAAGTCAGACAACATCTTGCTCATGAATCTTGTCAAAGATTAGATTCATTATTGACAATTCGAGAATCAACTTCCAAAACACCTTGGCTGGAACTCAAACAAGACCCAGGTAAACCGATTTTGAAGAATCTAAAAGCATTAGTCTGGCGACTGAAATGGTTAGACGAACTAAATACTTATCAAGATGCGAAGCGAGCATATCCCCAACGTTAAACTCAAACATTTTGCTATCGAAGCGATGAATTTAGATGCAGCCAGAATGAAAGAGTTAGAACCCAACAAACGCTACACTCTAGCTGCTGCTCTAATCACTACTCAATCGGCACGCACCTTAGATGATTTGGCATCCATGTTTCTCAGACGGATGCAGAAAATCCATATTAGAGCCAAAGAAGCTCTAGCTCAATATCGAGAAGAATATCAGGCTCGAACCGATAGATTAATTACCACTCTGAAAGATGTGGTCGTAGCTTACTCCACTGAAGGAGAACTAAGTCAGAGGTTTACGGAGATAGAGAAAGCACTCGGGGAAAATCCCGACCAACTGCTGAGTGAATGCGAATCTCATCTTGCTTATGTGGGAAACAACTATTATCCTTTTCAAGGAGCGTTTTTACCGTTCCCATCGAGCCATATTATTTCAGATTCTTCAACAGGTTCAACTGCACTCCACAACACAGGATAAGTCAATTGAAACCAGCATTCAATTTTTGATTGAACACCAAGGAAGTCGTAAAGATTGGTTGGATACGATTAAAACTGAAGAAAATCAAACAGTCCAGCTGCTGGATTTAGAATGGATTTCTCCTAAATGGTGGCAGTTAATTACCAATCAAAAAACCAAGAAATCTTATCCTGATGTTATCAATCGTAGATACTTTGAAATGTGCGTTTTTTCCCTGGTTATGTGGGAATTAAAGTCAGGAGACTTATATATTGAGAATAGCGATGCGCAGAGCTGATTATCGCACTCAACAGATTTCTTGGGCGGAATATGAAGCTAATATCGATAATTTTGGCAAATTGCTAGATTTACCTATAGAACCAAAAGCATTTGTCGCTCATGTCAAAAATTGGCTTTTAGAAATAACTCAAAAAACCGACCAGTCTTTCCCGAATAATCAATCGGTTCGTTTAGAAGAAGGCAGAGCAGTTCTTAAACGACCAAAAAAGAAAGTTGATTCCGTCAAATTGGCTCAAATTAAATCATTAATTGCCGAGCGCATTAAACCAGTTAATCTGTTAGACATCCTGACTGATACCGAATTATGGCTCAACTGGACTCAATATTTCCGTCTCTTGTCAGGACATGACTCAAAAATAGAAGATTCAGTAAGTCGCTATTTAACTGCCACCTTTTGTTATGGATGCAATCTAGGTTCAAGCCAAACAGCTAATTCCTTGAGTAACTTCGACCGTAAACAAATAGCATATGTCAATCAAAATCACATCAGTTTACCTTCTTTGGAAAAAGCAATTTATCGGGTGATTAATGCTTATAATCAGTTTTCCCTACCTAAGTTTTGGGGTTCGGGTAAACGAGCCTCAGCCGATGGGACTAAGTGGGATATTTACGAGCAGAATCTGTTGGCTGAGTACCATATCCGTTATGGAGGTTATGGGGGCATTGCTTACTATCATGGAGCGTGACACCTATATTGCTTTGTTTTCTCACTTTATTCCCTGTGGTGTTTGGGAAGCCGTTTATATCTTGGATGAACTATTAAAAGACCAGAAGAGAATGCGTCAAAAGACAACTGGTCATTTCAGTTAACAGTCAGCTGCTATAAGTTTGACGTTTTGTCTTTTGACAAAAAGATAATTTTTAGATCAATATTTAAGGTTACTAAGGATATCAATCCAAAAGTCCATGAACTCAACTTTGTGGAGTAAAAATCTTCTACATTCTTTAAAACCTATTTTGCCTGAGCTAGTTGGTTTAGGGGGGTTTTTGTTGTCATGGCAATTGGGGGCAATGCACTATGGCTCTGTAGTTTTGCCTTCTCCTAGAGAAACTGCAATCGCAATATGGCGTTTGGCGACAACGGGAAAGTTAGGAGATGCTCTTTTAACTACCAGTTTTCACCTGCTGGTTGCTTTTACTCTAGCTGTGTTACTGGGAACTGTGTTGGGCATTTTAGCAGGGATTAAGTTGTGGTTTAAAAAGGCAATTAGCCCTATTATTACCGCACTTCAGGGCATTCCCCCGATTGCTTGGATTGTTCTGACCTTACTGTGGTTTGGGACTGGTAATGCAGTTCCCATTTTCACTATTACAGTAGCTACTTTACCCATTATGTTTTTGGGAGCAGTAGAAGCCATAGAAACTTTTCCTACTCCTTTGTTAGAAATGGCAAATCTGTTTCGCACACCCCGAAATATGCTGTTAAGGGAGCTTTATTTTCCCCATTTATTTACTTACATTTTTCCCTCTCTATTAGCGGGACTGGGATTATCATGGCGAGTAGCAGTAATGGCAGAACTATTATCCTCTGAAACAGGCATCGGGGCGGAATTAAATCTGGCTCGGATTAACCTAGATACGGATGAGGTAATGGCTTGGATTGCGATCGTAGTATGCTCAATTTGGGTGTCCGAATATCTACTTTTGCGTCCTTTGCGTCGCAGATTAGAACCTTGGCGACATAGCCAAATACCAGTAAATATCAAGTAAGCATACATATTAAATTTTCTCAACCTTGTTAATTCTTGATCGCATCTACTACCAATACAACCGCAACCTAGTTCTTGATGGGGTCAGTCTGTCTTTAGCACCAGGACAAATCCTCTGCCTAACGGGACCTTCAGGTTGTGGCAAAACTACAGTAATGAGAATTGCTGCGGGTTTAATCTGTCCCAATTCTGGTGTAGTGAACAATAAATTTACAGGTACTGGCTACGTTTTTCAAGAACCCCGACTCCTGCCCTGGCGAACCACTCAAGAAAATCTGGCTTTTGGTCTTCAAGCTCAAGGTATTTCTCAATCAAAACGCGATCGCTATTCCCAAGAGTTGGCACAACAACTGGGTTTAGAGCCAGTTCTTCACTATTATCCCCATCAACTCAGTGGCGGAATGCAGCAGCGCGTAGCTTTGGGTAGAGCTTTGGCAATTAATCCTGATTTATTACTATTAGATGAACCCTTTAAAGGCTTAGATGTAGGTAGAAGAAGAGAGTTTCAAGAAATGTTGCTGAGACTTTTAAGAGATCGCAATTTAGCAGCCTGTATCATCTCCCATGACCTAGCTGAAGCCGTTCGTTTAGGCGATCGCATTTTAGTAATGTCCCCTTCTCCCAGTCGTATAGTACATCAGTGGCAATCTTCCCTCTCTCCTACTGCCAGAGATGAAGCCTATATTTATCGAGAACTTTCTCAACTTCTCAGCCTAAACCAAGTTAGCAGATGCTTTCGTCTGAACAATATCTCCTCTCATCCTAAATTCATCAAGAATAACTTTTAACTGCTCATATGCGCTTGCCTAGCTCTACCCGAAGGGGCAGCGGTATTCTTTAGGACTGTTAACTGATTCACTATGCTCCCTTATAATCGTCGTCGTTTTTTACAATTTCTCACAGCTACTACAGGCTTAACTTTAACTTCTCATCTCTGGGGATGTAGTAGCCCAACTTCCTCTCCATCTCAGAACCAACAGCTAACAAAATTAACGATTGGGGGTTCTCCTATTGTAATTACAGTGCTGCTGGCGTATTTATCGGAGCAACCGAAGATTCAATCTCTAGCACAAGAAGTTGATTTCCGTCTTTGGAAAACTCATGACCAACTTCGTGCTGAAGCGGTTTCTGGTCAGCTGCAAATATCAGCTACTCCCACATCCCTAGCAGCTAATCTCTATCAGCGGGGTGTTCCCATTAAATTACTCAACGTTTTAGTATGGGGCATATTGTATCTCTGGAGTGGGGATGAAAGTATTGGTAGTTGGCAAGATTTGAAAGACAAAAAGATTTTAATTCCCTTTCGAGGAGGTTTACCAGCACAATTATTCTTTTATCTCGCTAGTGAAAATAGGTTAAATCCAGAAGAAATAGATATTCAATATACAACTGATTTTACTCAAGCAGTTCAGTTACTGTTAACTGGAGGAGGAGATGTTGCCCTGCTTGCGGAACCCGCAGGTAGTGGTGCTGAAATTCAGGGTCAACAGAAAGATATACCAATACGCACCATATTGAATCTTCAGGAAGAATGGGGTAAAGCAACAGGCAGAAAACCCCGCTTTCCCCAAGCAGGAACTTTAGCTTTAACGTCCTTAATTGAAAAGTATCCCCAGGTAATTCAAGCCGTGCAAGGAGAACTTAGCAACGCAATTAGCTGGGCAACTGAAAACCCAACAGAAGCAGCCCAACTCGGTGCTAAATATCTGGGATTAAAAGCACCAGTAATTGAACGTTCTCTAGCAAAAACACCCCTAGAGATGGTTACGGCAGTTGAGGCTCAAGAAGATTTAGAGTTTTGGTTTTCTCGTTTGATGGAGCAAAATCCTAAATTATTGCAGGGAAAACTCCCCGATGCTGGGTTTTATTCTGGTTAGTCGCTCTAACCTATTTTCCATTTTGTTCAAGGGTGTGAAAAGCTTTAGCGGTAATGAAACTCGGTTATTTATTGCCTGTCTGTACCGAAACTGGTTTCGCCACAAGCTTCATCTGTTCTCCACAGCAGATCTCTGAATGGGGCATACTTTCTGGACAGGGACAAGGCTTTTCGTACACAAGTTGCGCTCCGCACTTTTCGCAGACATAACGATCTCCGACTTCTCGTTTCATTTTCATGTCCTCTGACACTTCAACATAAGCTAATTCCCCAAAGAGACTACCATCAGATGCAAAGCCAAATCCGTTTTCAAACACGGCAAAATCTGCCCCAGTCCCATTACGAATTGAGTTAGCAAAAGTCAAGGTGATTTCTCCTGGTGAAACTCCTGCTGCAATTTGTTCTGTTGTTAATTCACCTAAAGAAGCAATATCGTCGAATGCACCTGTCACTTCTCCCAAGGTCTTTTCAGGCGTTTGCCATTGTTCCAATACCCCTGGTGCTGGTCGATAGTTGGTAAATCCCGTTGCCCAACCTGTAAAAATAGGATTGACATTGTTGTTGGGAGAGACAACTCCCAGACCATCTGAACCAACAAATCCCGCAATTCCCGAATCAATTTGACCAGGATCGAAGGTCGAACCTGAAAAAGAACCTGCAACAGCTTTGCCACCAGTCAGTGATAAATTTAGAGTTATTAGAGTTAAGCTGACTTTTTGGAATAAGTTAAGAGTCTGCATTTTGGTTTTTCCTTTATTTGAGGTAATGAATTATTAAAATTAAAAAGAAGGATAAGGCAAGGGGAATTTGCCCTCACAAAATATGTCTGTTTTTGCAATTAAAAATGCCAAGTTTGCAGCAGAAAATACTGCGATTGCTTTCACAAATAATAAGTACTAAACCAAGAACGAATTGGCATTAAAAACTCTGTGTTATGAGCAGATTGCTAACTGAAAAGCTGCTATTTCATACCCTATTTTAGTGGTGAATTATTGATGGCGTTTTACGAAATAATTTTTTTAAAAATTGCTCTTAAACATCGCTCAATCGCTATTCGATTTTCCCCAAAAATTTAGGAATTAGAATAGGCACTCATAGCCTGAGTAACACTAAATGTACTCAAAACAGCGTTAAGAGAACTGCTAAATAAATCTCTGTAAAACTGTATTTAATAATTACTCTGTGGTTCGTCGTAGAGTTATTTGTAATATGACAGACAGAGAATTAATAATTCTGGAAATCAAAAAATATTTAAACATCTGTACCTCGCAGATTAGTTTGTTTATGTACTGTTAGCATCGGCGGGCATTCTGACTTAGAGAAGTTTAACCTTCCCATCACAGTTGCGGGACAGCGACGGATTTACACCGAACTTTCCCCTTTACTTCTAATGGCTGTTCCTCATTAGAACCGAATATTAGTTACGGTATCACATTATCATTTTATTGACAAAAATTATTAATAATAATTTAGCTGGATTTTTGAGTTTATTGGGTGACATTTTGTTAGCAATTGTAAATCGTAAAAGAGCGCAACAATATATCCCAGATAAAGCAGCAGCCCAAATAACATTCTTAACAAAAATACCCCACAAAATTGTAGAACTAAATCCATGTCCGCCCATCAACTGGGCAATTAGCACAATACTGCCTTGATAAATAGCATAAGCACCGACAAAACTTACAACTAACCAAGTTAAATAACCCCAAAAACTATAACGGCTAAATTTTGGTCGCAATGTAACCAACCAAGTAACCAACAGTGTTCCCAAACCCATAACCAGTCCCCAAGTGAAAGACTCTACAGTTTGGGGATATTGGCGAATGGTAAAGCCATAAAGCTGATTGGCAAACCAAATACTTATTGCACTAATCAATGCTTTTTGGCGGGTTAAAGTGTTACCAGCTACCGCAGCAAAACCAACTAAAGGCACATGGGGATAGATAATGCTGCTGGCACTACCAACAGCTATTAGAGATAACTGCCACCAATTACTATTGCTCATAACTTTCCCAGCTATTTGCCAGGAATTTAATCGAGATAGTTGGCAATTTGGGGTAGATTCGGGGGTAATCAAAGTCGAATTATTAGTTTTTTGGCTTAGAGACTTCATTTTTAAGCTAATAATTTAATATTTGGAAAATTCTGTTTTTAAGTTGCTCAATAGTCATGGATCGATCTACTTCATCGAGTAGAGATGATATTTGAAACCTTAACGGCACACCAAGTTGGAGTTGGTTTAAGAAATCTCCTTGAGCAAACACATTTTTGGGAGTTCCTTCTAAAATCAGTTTGCCTCGATCAATGATAAAAACCCAATCTGCCCAACGATAAACCCATTCTAGATCGTGAGTTGCCATAAGAATTGTCGTACCTGAGCCATGAATTGTGTCTAAAGTTTGTGCTAACTGACGAGTATGTAGGGGATCGAGATAGGCAGTAGGTTCGTCTAGTAATAACAAGGTTGGTTGTAAAACCATTACACCTGCCAGAGATACCCGCTTTTTTTGACCGAGACTCAATTGATGAACGGGTTTAGTGGCAAGGGAAATAAGTTCAAATTGCGTCAAGATTTGTTGGACTCTTTGAGAAATCGCAGTTTCGGAAAGTCCCAGATTGCACAAGCCGTAGGAAATATCTTCTTCCACCGTCGAGGCAATTAATTGTTGTTCGGGATTTTGAAATACCAGTCCCACCTGTTGTCTTAAGTGTATTAGGGCGTTGCGATTGTACTTTAGTCGTTTCCCTGCATAGCGAATGCTACCTTGTTGCGGTTTGTATAGTCCATTAGCCAACAGAAACAGCGTCGTTTTGCCACAACCATTTTGACCGATGACAGCACAGCGTTTCCCTTTCCGAATACGTAGGGTTAAAAGATTGAGCGCAGGTTGGGTTGTACCTGGATAAGTATAGTAAATATCTTCAAATTCCAAAAGCCACTGGGACATATTGTTTTAGATTACTGATGTTACGCAGTCATTTATCTTTTGAGGCTGGGCAAGGGTTAAAGGGAAAGGGTTAAAGGGTTAGTTATTCAAAATAGAAAATTACCAATTATCAAAATCAGACAACCAAGACTAGCTTCGAGCGCATATCGTTGATTCGGTTGATAATTTTGAGAAGACCAAACTCGAAACTCCCCATTAAAGCCTCTGGCTGCGGTGGAAAGAACGAATTGTCGGTAATGTTCTAATGTTTTTTGCAAGAGTTGGCTTACTAGTAAACTAAGACTATAAATCCATCGCTGGCGAGTGCAGTAACCATTGCGTGATTGTTGGGCAATCCAGAGTTCTCTAGCGGTGGATAAGAGGATAAAGATAAAGCGATACATCAGAAGTAATAATTCCGTTAACACCACAGGACAGCCAAGACGACCCAATACCTGTAACAATTCTGTAAAAGGAGTCGTGAACAAGACAAAGTAAAGACAAGTAACCGTGGAAATAGTGCGAAAAAAAATTAAACCTGCTTGAACAAAACCTTGTTCGCTGAGATAAAAATAATAAGAGCCAACAGTCAATCCAGACAAAGCATCTGCTTGAATCGCTGCCCGTGCCGAGACAGCTACGCCCGAAATGATTAATGCAGGGACACTTGTTACCCAAAATCCGATCGCTAAACCCAGCATTTGCCCGTAAACTTTAACGGGAATTCGAGCATAACCAACAACCCAAACACTCATCCAGAAAGTGATCGCGATCTGTACGGGTGGATGGGCAATTAGAGCGATCGCTAACCCTACTAAAGCAAATCCTAACTTGTGTTCGGGCGGTAGATGCCGTAAGCGATTGTTATAGGATAGGTTATCGAGCCATAGGTGCATGAATGATTAAGTAATAAGTAATAGGTAATAAGTAATAGGTAAATTAATTACTTACTTTTTTTGATTGCGCCCTTTATACAAACCAATAGCATAACCAATTACTCCTGCCCCGATTGCTGCTTGGGAAGAAAATAAGAGGCTTTCAATTTCCCCACTGGGAGGTTCAAAAAAAGGCTCAAACCAGGGTTCATAGTCAGGATGAGCTTCGGAAATTGCTTTTGCTGCTTGACCGTCGGCACCGCCGTATTCGCCACGAACAAAGATCACGGGTACTACGGTTATAATCAGTACTGAGATCGCCAGATACCAATTCTGGTGCGTTGATGAGGATCTATTCATTATTTTTTGTTTATTATTAGTTTCTAATCAACTTCAGGGTTTTTAATTCTTCTTGATTATATTCCTGTAACCAGTTCCACACCAGCACAGTCAGTAATCCCTCAATAATTGCCAGTGGTATTTGAGTAAAAGCAAAAATTCCCGCAAATTTGAGAAATGCTGCGATAACCCCTCCCGATGCTGCGGGAAAAGCGAGTGCTAATTGTAGCGAAGTAATTAAATAAGTTAGCAAGTCTGCTAAAGTTGCTGCTAGAAAGATTGCCAGCTTTTGATTTTTATTTTTGACCAAATTATAAATTCCATAAGCAACAAATGGACCTACAACTGCCATAGAAAACATATTTGCGCCCAAAGTTGTTAACCCGCCATGTGCCAACAGTAAAGCCTGAAACAGCAAGACCAATCCCCCTAGTACGCTCATCACTGAAGGACCAAAAAGAATTGTCCCCAATCCCGTTCCCGTGGGGTGAGAGCAACTTCCCGTCACTGATGGTATTTTTAAGGCAGAGAGAACAAAGGTAAATGCTCCTGCTAGTGCCAGTAAAAGCTTGAGTTCTGGATGTTCTTTGGTAATGCGGACAAGCGATCGCAAACCCAACAGAAAAAAAGGTAATGCCACTATCCACCAAATTACTGCCCACTGTATGGGCAAAAATCCTTCGGCTATGTGCATGGCTTGAGCAGGTGCTGGCGAACCGATAATCAAATAGGCACTCAACCCTGCCATACTTGCCAGGTGCAATATTTTATGTTTTTTCATCTACTGTACTCCTTTTATACACTTTAAAAGGAAAGACAGTACGGATAAATTCTGTTGCCAATTAAATTGCATCTGTACCTCGCAGATCGCTCGTATGTGTGGTGTTAAGATCGGCGGGCATTCTGACTTAGAGAAAATTAACATCCTCATCACAGTTGCGGGACAGCATTGGATTTTCACCAAACTTTCCCCATTACTTCTAATAGCTGTTCCCCATTAGAACCGAGATCTTACCTAAACTTATCACGATTGAGATCTTATAGTTAAATTAAATAAGTAGCTAGCCAAACAAGGTTATGATGTAACTCTTTTAGAAGCTGCGCCTTATCCAGGGGGCTTAGTAGCAGGTTGGAAAACTCCAGGAGGGCGTTCTGTAGAGGGTGGGATTC
>JASJEK010000031.1 GCA_030064915.1 Xenococcaceae cyanobacterium MO_234.B1 | reverse complement strand
TTTCTGGTTCTTGTACTGAAGCAATAGATTCAGATTCAGTAGCTTGTTTTTGCACAAGTTTTGTCCCAATAGTAGTTAATCCTACTACTAAAGCTAATCCTGCTACTCCCCTTAACCACAGAGGAATAATTTTCTGAGACTTATTATTAGTAGAACTAGGTAAAGTTGCTACTTTAGTTTTGTACTCTTCTAAAGCAGTAACCAGATCGAATAACTGTACCGTACTCAAATGTATCGGACTATTTTCTACATCTTGAATAAATAATTGATGAGAGATAAATCCTTTGGGTTTTACATGAACAGAGGTCTGATCAGAAACTTGTGTAACTTTGTTATTAGGAAAAGATTCTATAGGAAAAGACTGTTGTAAGAATTTTTCTACATAGACTAGTACTCCTTCATAGATTGCTTCTAATTTTGTGCGATCGCCTGAAATAGTAACCCTTTGTTCTTCAGGAAGTGTCGGGTCATCAAAACTAAGTTTAAAGTGAATATCTTTGACTATTTCTTTATTAGTCCATTTAGACAAAGGTGACTGTTTACCCCAAATTTCTAAGGTGCAAGTGGGAGGAGTCAAACGATGAATTACGGAATGAGAAGAAGATATCATATTGCTATAGTATATATATTGTGTAATTAAGAGCTTTCTAAAATCGCTAGCCAAAGCAATCTATGTCCGTTTGCACCGCTATAAAACAACAAATCTATCAAAAGTTTTAAGGCAATATCTTGTAAACTTAGAGGATTATTTTCTGGACTTTCAATCATTCTTTCTTGATAAAGATTAGTAAACTTATCTAAATAATCTCCCAATAAAGAAGTTTGATGAGGTGGTTTATTTTGTTGGGTAACTTGTTCTAGAAGGTTAACAGCACGACGGAGTAATTCACCTTCTTGCTTTGCCAAATAACATATGATTAATACTAAGCTTTTTGCTTCTTCTACATCTAACTTTTTTCTTCCCCCCGAACTATTCCTTAGGGGATTAGATTGACGTAATCGCCATAATGCTACCCTATCACTCACTAATGACTCTAATTCAAGTTCTTTTGCTACCTGTAATATTCTATCGGAACTGATATTTGCTATAGCTTCTAAAGCTAAAATTACTAAATCGAGATGAGTCTTAATATTATCTAATTGATTAGCATTAGGAACTTTGAGTTGATGTAAATCTTGCCATTTAGTTACAGAGGGAGTAGGGTTAACGACGGGACGCATAATTTTCTTGTTGAATGTGGAATTGGGAGATTTTATATATCTCTAGGATTTAGATACATCATTTGCCATGTTACAAAAGTACCAATAGGACTCCAGATTAAGTAAGGAACAAGTAACCAAAAAGCCTCTAAAGAAATTGACCTAATCAAAACCGCTAAAATTAAACCTAGAAAAAAACCTGTTCCACCGATAATTGTTCCTATTTTGAGACTCCTTAATTTACACATTACAGGAGTGTAAAGCATAATCGCAATCTCTAATGCTAAGTAAAAACCCATAAACAACCAAGTTCTGAAGCTACCAGGTTGAGTTTCCCACACGATATAAGCAGACCAAGCACCACAAATAAAGATACTAATCCAAATTAAGGGTATTGCCCATTCAAAAGTCAGCCAGTCTGGGCGACGTAAGCGTCTAAACCAACGGATATCTCGACGGGAAAGACGATTAAAAATAAAGATAATCCCTATTGTGACACTACCAATTATTAACCAGGAAGGAATCATTACATTTCTTGATTGTTGATTTATGTAGGAGAAATCAGTATGTACGGCATAGATTTATCATAACTTTATCAAATCCGAACTAATCTTCATCTTAACTAAAGCCAATCCCTAGAATATTTATATATAGTAGAGATAACAAAACAAATAATTTATCTTTAACTAAGTAAGCTTATTTCTATTTTGTAAAATTTTCCTCTAAACTCTAAACAATGTGTGTGTTACGCGATCGCCTGAAGAGGCGGTCTTTTTTTTTTGTTATTAAGTAAATGAGGAAAACCAGTTGAATAATTTATCATAGCTTTATGGAAAAAGAGGATTTCTTAATGGTAACTTTGCCTAAGGTATAGAGAATTTACTTATAGTAGAGATAACCAAGCAAAACCAATCATTTATCTTTAATCAAGTCAGCTTATTTCTATTTTTTAAAACTTTTTTCTTAACAGTGTGTGTGGTATGCGATCGCCTAAAGAGGCGGTCTTTTTTTTTGTTATTAAGTAAAGGAGGAAAACCAGTTGGATAATTTATCATAGCTTTATAAAAAAAGAGGATTTCTTAATGGTAACTTTGCCTAGAGGTTGGAAGTTTTACTTATAGTAGAAATAACCAAGCAAAACCAATCATTTATCTTTAACCAAGCAAGCTTATTGCTATGTTTTAAAACTTCTTTCTAAACAGTGTGTGTGGTATCGCGATCGCCTGAAGGGGCGGTCTTTTTTTTTAGTCCTTAAGTAAATTCCGAAACCCAGTTAAATAATTTATCATAGCTTGATGGAAAAAGAGTATTTCTTAATGGGAACTTTGCCTAAGGTATGGAGATTTTACTTATAGTAGAGATAACCAAGTAAAACAACCAATTTATCTTTAACTAAGTAAGCTTATTGCTATGTTTTAAAACTTTTATCTTAACAGTGTATGTGGTATGCGATCGCCTGAAGAGGCGGTCTTTTTTTTGTTATCAAGTAAATTCCGAAAACCAGTTGAATAATTTATCATAGCTTTATAGTAAAAGAATATTTCTTAATGGTAACTTTGCCTAAGGTATGGAGAATTTACTTATAGTAGAGATAACCAAGCAAAACAAATCATTTATCTTTAACCAAGTCAGCTTATTTCTATCTTTTAAACCTTCTCTCTAAACAGTGTGTGTGATATCGCGATCGCCTGAAAGGGCGGTCTTTTTTTTGTTATTAAGTAAATTCCGAAAACCAGTTGAATAATTTATCATAGCTTTATAGTAAAAGAATATTTCTTAATGGTAACTTTGCCTAAGGTATGGAGAATTTACTTATAGTAAAGATAACTAAGCAAAACAAATAATTTATCTTTAACCAAGTCAGCTTATTTCTATGTTTTAAAACTTCTTTCTTAACAATGTGTGTGGTATGCGATCGCCTGAAGAGGCGGTCTTTTTTTATAAAAATTTAATATTTGTAGAATTAAGTTAATTCAAGAATTATTTGTCCAGAATGTCATAAATAGTTGGAGTTTGCTATAAGATAATTACTGGTGACATTTACAAGAGTAAGATGTTATGAGGAGTCAAACAGAAAAGCAGAATACTTTCTTAGCTACTAATAATTGGCAAAGTAAGATTAGAGACTTCATGATCTATCAAGTAGGAGCTAAGCTGATACAAAAATATGAACAACTTATTCCCCAATATTCTCTAGTGGGGAATACTCCCTTTATTGATGGTCAAAAGTTTAGTTGGACACCATATTTAGAAGATAATTGGCATATTATCAGACAAGAACTAGATAATATTCTCCAATATACAGAAGAATTGCCCAACTTTCAGGATATTTCTCCCGATCAAGCTTATAACATCAGCAAAGATCCTCTTTGGAAAACTTATTTTCTCTATGGTTATGGAATAAAAGGGGAACAAAATTGTCAAAGATGTCCTGAAACAACTCGCATTATTGAGTCAATTCCTGGAATAAAAACAGCTTTCTTTTCAATTTTATTACCAGGAAAACATATTCCAGAACATCGAGGTCCTTATAAAGGATTAGTGCGCTGTCTATTAGGATTAAAAATACCTGAACCTAGAGAAAAATGTCGCATTAGGGTTGCCGATGAAATCCGTCATTGGGAAGAAGGTAAAGCCATGTTTTTTGATGATTCTTTTCGCCATGAAGCTTGGAATGAAACTGATGATATTCGGGTAGTTTTATTTTTAGACATTGTTCGACCAATGCGCTTTCCCTTATCCTGGTTGAATATGGCTTTGCTGAAATTAATTGCGATTTCCCCTTTCGTGCAAGATGCCAATAAAAATCAGAAAAAATGGGCTCAAAAACTGGATAAATTATTTAACAGTTAATTATCTAGTTTTAAAAACTTCTTAATAACTTCTACAATTTTGACAGCAGCTAATCCATCACCAAAAGGATTAATTGCTGTCGCCATTTTTTGATAAGCTTCAGGATTACTAAGTAAATCTTGGGCATGATTAAAAATAGCATCAGGGTTAGTACCGATAAGTTTTGCTGTTCCTGCTGCGATCGCTTCTTGCCTTTCCGTAGTTTCTCGTAACACTAAAACTGGTTTACCCAAACTGGGTGCTTCTTCCTGTAGTCCCCCAGAATCAGTGAGTAAAAGATAGCATCTAGAAATTGCACCCACTAACTGTTTATAGTCTAAAGGTTCAGTGAGAAAAACGCGATTGCGGATACTGCAATCTGCAAAAAAAGCTTTAATGGGTTCTCTTACTGTAGGATTACGGTGCATAGGTAGTAATAAAGCTGTATCCGGAAACTGATCCAGAATTAACTGAAATCCTTGGAGAATATCTTGTAAAGGTTGACCCCAATTTTCCCGACGGTGAACTGTCCCTAAGAGTACCCGATATTTTGACCAATCGAGACCAGGAACATCACATTGAGGATTAGTTTCCGCAACTTGCAATAGTGCGTCAATTACGGTATTTCCTGTTTGGTAAATTTCCCCTGTAATTCCAGATTTGTGTAAATTCTGTACTGCTAAATCGGTGGGTGCAAAATGAAAGCGAGTAATCTGAGAAATTAAGCGTCGATTAGCTTCTTCCGGATAGGGGTTAAATAAATCGTCAGTACGTAAACCAGCTTCCACATGACCCACCGGAATTTTTTGATAAAAAGCTGCTAATGCTGCGGAAAAAGCAGTGCTAGTGTCTCCTTGGACTATAACTAATTGGGGTTGAAGCTCCCTAAAAATTTGTTCTAACCCTTGCAGACTATTACAAGTAATTTCTGTCAGAGTTTGTTTGGGTTTCATGATTGCGAGGTCGCGATCGCTTTGCAGATTAAATAATTCCATGACTCCATCAACCATTTCTCGATGTTGTCCGGTTAACACCACATAGGT
The DNA here is from genome assembly GCA_030064915.1 of Xenococcaceae cyanobacterium MO_234.B1. Classification (GTDB taxonomy): domain Bacteria; phylum Cyanobacteriota; class Cyanobacteriia; order Cyanobacteriales; family Xenococcaceae; genus JASJCP01. Next base: position 9,838 of record JASJEK010000031.1, on the reverse strand, counting down.
TTTCAAATTGGCGACACTCCTAAGTTTCTGGATTACAGGAGCAAGTTTAATGGCTTCTGGACGAGTTCCCAAAGTTACACAAACTGATGGGGATGATGAAATCATCTAGATTATTTCCTGATTAATGCTAAATTGGCTTGACGAAACACCGAGGTTTCATTTTATAATAGTTAGGCTGAAAAAAACGGCTCGGTAGCTCAGTCGGTTAGAGCAGGGGACTCATAAGCCCAAGGTCGGCGGTTCAAATCCGCCCCGAGCCATAAAGAAATCATAGGCTGAAAGCTTTTAGGTTGTAAAAGAATGTATTTTGTTTTTACCCCACACTACTATAAAATACCTTAATTTACTAAGGATATTAGATCGCTTATAGATCGATGTCGGACAAAATACAGCAAATCCTAGATCGAGCAAACGCGCAACTCAAACTAGCCAATACAGGTATTACCATTTTTAGACGGGGTAACAAATTATCTTTAAGAGGTATGTTACCGCCCAAACCAGGAAGTAAAAGCAAAACCCCAACTCAACAGACTATTTCTTTGGGGATATATGCTAATGCAGCAGGTATCAAAGTGGCTAAATCAGAAGCCCAAAAACTCAGTGCTGCGATCGCACTTAAGGAATTTGATTGGAAAAATTACAGCAATAAAAATCAGTCAATTGGTAGCGTTGGTTATTGGCTAAACAAGTTTGAGGAAGACTACTTTAACAAAAGACCCAGAAATACCAAGACTGAAACTACTTGGCAAGATTATCAGAAAATATTTAAGAAACTGCCTTTGGAGGTAGAGTTAGATAAAGAAATTTTGTTGCAAGCGATACTCTCAACAACTCCAAATACCAGGACAAGACAAAAATGTTGCATCTATATTAAAGCTCTAGCTAAGTTTGCCAATCTAGATTTTGACCCGACCCCCTATAGTGGCAATTATTCGGCAGAATCTTTAGAGCTTAGAGATATTCCCACAGACTTAGAGATTGTCAAGTGGCGCGATCGCATACCTAGCAAGTCGGGTTGGCTTTATGCTTTTGAACTAATGGCAGCCTATGGCTTGAGAAACTATGAACTGTTTTACTGCGATCTTGAATCACTAAAAAAACCCCCAGGACATCTGAGGATTCTGGAGAGTAAAAGAGGCAAAAAACAAGAGCGTTTTATCTGGTGTTTATATCCTGAATGGTGGGAGATGTGGGAACTGGGAAATATTGAAAGACCATTTCCCCAAGTCACAGGAAAAAATAATTCTGAACTGGGAAATAGAGTTACTCAAGCCTTGGGCAGATATGGATTCAATAAACCTTATAACTTGCGCCACGCTTGGGCTATTAGGTCTATTGGGTTTATTCCAATAGAGTTAGCAGCCCCAATGATGGATCATAAAATCGAGGAACATACACAAACCTATCATCGCTGGATCAAAAAAAGCCAATACGAAATTTTTTATCAATTGATGATGGATCGACCAGGGCGACCCTTACCACCTAGCTAGTTAGCCCTTTTTTCTGGGGGAGTGTTTAACCTTTTGAGACAAGCATTTTTATTAAAATAGTAATCCGCTTTTTGACTTCCTGGCGATCGCCTATCCTGTACTTCCTGACCAATTCGCAGGACTCCAGATTCAATCAAGGCATATATTGGTCTAGTGTTTTTGTAGCCTAAGATTTTAGCTATTTCTGAGGTGTTTAAAAATTCAATATCTGGGTTACTAGCAACATTAACACCAAAAGCTTTTCTCAGTTCGTCCCAAATGATCGCCCTGACTTTTTCCTCTTCCATAATGTCGTTTTTAGTCATTTTTTAGTATTTGTGCTACTTTTCTGCTAATTGGTTCTGCTTTGATTTCCTCAAACGGTCTAAAAGTTATTAGCCGTTCGTATTGGTTTTTTCCTTCCTTGTCCTTACCCACATACACCGCTTGGTAGTTAGGAACAGTAACAGGCTTCATTTGACTCAAGCTTTGGGCGATCTGCTCTAAAGCGATCGCCTGTCTTTCTTGAAGCTTAAGAAACTGCTTGAATTGTTCTTGGTTCATTAATCGGAATATGCTTAACCGCTTCATTAAAAGATGAATAATTCTGCATTAGCAACACTAAAAACTCAGGGTCAATATTGGCGCACACATAAGTTTTATCTTCAACAGGCTCAAGAAACTGTAAGCCAATATCTTTTAACGGTTGTCCCCATACTTCAATATCAGCACAGTTATTTCTAAGTTCTTTCACTACTGCATAAGATTTGTTGTACCCCACTAAATCGGGATTAGTGCGACCCGCTTGGCGGTTGCCTTTGGCACCGCTTTTAATTTGCACCAACTGCCCAACAGTTAATTTAGGTAATTCTCTTGGTGTTATTACCTTGTGAGGATTCGCTAATTTTTGTTTGATCATCTCAGGTGGTTCTTCTCGTAACTCTTGAACTTGTTTCTTGCTTAATTTTGAATTTAAAACGTCATGGGGTGAACCTCCAATTTTTTCCACTATGCGATCTATTGATTCGGCATACTTAGCATCACGCCGAATTGTTTTTTCGTTCACTTTTTCTTTTTTTGCTAAGTCTTCTCCTGTTTTAGGGGTTTTGCTCAAGTGGACATTTTGCCCACTTGAGCTTGAACAATTAATCAATTCCTGGCTATGCTGATTAATTCCTGTTTTATTACGAAGTCCTCCATGAGATTGCTTAAGAGAGTTGTAGAGTTTTCCTCGTAAATAACTAATTACTTCTTTGCTTAAATTTCTCCTGCCAAGCTGGTTATAAATTATCCAATCATTAACCGCCTTAGGGTCTTCTAATTCAATCTCTACTGTGTTGTAGGGGATGTTATGAATGGAACAAAGATCGTAGCGGTTGTGACCATCTAGCAAAATGTTATGTCCTTTCCAGATAACTAGAGGGTCACGACAACCTTCGCGTTTCAGATTCTCTTCTAGCTGTAATCTTTCGTCGGGATTTAAGGGAGGAATTAAAGATTTAAACTCTGGGTCAATAATTAAAGGCTCTCGGCTCTTTCTGACTTCTGAATTCTCATCTGGTTCATCTGGGTCTGCATTGTCTTCAGGAAACATATTAATCTGCCCCAAGGGAATCTTTTGTAATTCCACAGGATGGGCTAAATGAGTCTGGCTGCCATCAAAAACCACAGGAAAGAGTAAATTATCGTGTTGTTTTGACTTATGATACTTTTTAACTGCAACTTTCCTATTGTGCAAACTAAATCCTGAATCTATCGGCATTTGGGCTTTAACTGCTAGTTCCCATAACCGTTTAATTTCTTGAATACAGTCATTAAAAGTCCCTATTGCTTTGGGAAAACTACCGCATTCCTTAGTAGTCTTGAGGCGATTTTTGAAACTCTGTAATTCTTGGAGCAGAACTGAAAAATCATCACAAGGTTTGCGATCGTAAAGTCGAATAAAACTGTTATCTATCCATTGCCATTCCAATTCCGCTTCAGGAATTACAGTTAGGCTACTTGGCACACAAGATACTTGAGTACCGTCCCAATCCACCCAAATCACAGGCAACTCATTCTGTAGTTCTTTACTGCAAACCTTGCCTAATTTCTCAGGATTGCTATTACAGACGACATGACCGACACTAATTGACTTATAAGCAGCTATAGCTTCTAAGGAATCGTTAACAGTAGTAATTTTGCGTTTTAACTTTTTAATCTTCTCTGAATCCTTAGTCTCACTTATCTGTTCTGATAATTCTGCTAATTGTTGTTGTTGTTTAGCTTCGAGTTTTTCTAAAGTTTCCATGACAATACCTTTACCTTTCCTGAAACGAGTAAATGTTTAGGCTCTAGGCTCTAGTACTTTGTCAAGATTGATTTGAGGGATAAGTGTCATTCAATTTTCTCGCTTGTCTCCTTGTCTTCCTTGTCTTCCTTGTCCCGTCTCAACCCATCATTTCTTTCTTGACAGACTACTAGGCTCTGGCGAATTGATTTTTGACACCAGCTACAAAATTTCGGATTTCCGCCACAGAGTGAAATTTTGGTAATTCTGGTTGGTAATAGAGATCAAAGCCATCCTGCCAGTTGTAGGTAAGGCAATCCACTAGAAACCCGTGGGGATTGACTATGGGACGATTACTATTGCGATAAAGGAGTAACTCTATAGACTGCATTATTCGGTCAAAGCATTTCCCTGATAATCGCCATATCCGATTTAAGGCATCGCGATCAAATCGGAGTCCGACTTCCCTAGTTACCTTGTCTATCCGATCAATATTTTGCTGCTGCTGTTGGCACTTTTCGTCAGGCGATTTACCGTCCCATGCGGGATTGCCGTCGGTGTCTTTTAGACTCGATTCCGATTTTTTGGATTTCTCCTGAGCCAAAAAAGTAACGGGTTTTACCACTAATCTGTAGTAGTACCAAGATACTTGTCTGAGTGAAACAATTAAGCCTTGAGTTTTTTCTAAAAGTTGCGCGATCGCTAATTTTAGAGTTTTGGGGTCATAGGGGCGACCGCGTTTTTTAGCGACCCAATTATTAAATTTCTTTAAGTCAATTTCTACTTCTTCAGGCTCGTTCCCCTTTGTCCTGCGGTTGAGCCAGCGATAAAGCAATTCCGCAGATTTGGTTAATTCAAAACTTAAGCAAGCCTCGTCATGGCTTTTTGTCCAATACATTTGCTATTATCTCCTTATTATTTTTGTCCGTAATTTCCCTTAAGTGTTTTTGGTCATAAAGCCTCAAGAACATTCCTGAAATTACGGGGAAACGCTGAATATTTTTGAGAAGTACCTGGGGAGAGCAGGTACTTTTTGCTTTTTGTGGTCATCATTGTTGATTTCTGTTGCAAGTTGCATAAGTTTTAGGATTTAACAAAAAGTAATAATCAAGCACTGTCTGGAATTTTTGATAGATCAATAGGGTTTTCCTCAAAATAAGCTTGTAAAGCTTGATTGATTAAGTCTTGCTGAGAAATACGTTTCAAATAAGCAGCTATTTTAATCTTTAGATTCAAATCTTTATTTGTCCTAAAGAATATCCCTACTGTCTTTGGTTCAGATGCCTGTGCTTTACGAGTCATTTTTGATATATACCAATATCATGATAGCTTACTCAACTATCAACATAACATGATATGAATAAACTAGAAAAACTTTTTTTTGAAGCATTGATGGAGCATGAATCACAAGAAAGACTGTCTCGATTAATTAAGCAGCTTAGAGGAGAGCAAAGCCAAAGAGCTTTTGCTAAAACTCTTGGAGTGTCTTATGCAGCAGTAAGAAGTTGGGAAGAATGCGAAACTATGCCAGGTATCAAAAGTCTTCAAAAGATTGCTACTTATTCAAAACAATCCGTTGAAAATTTGCTTAATTACCTTAAATACGGAGATATTGAGAATCAATCTAAACTTGATACACAAAAACCAAAAGTAGCTGAAGATGTACTTGCTGAACTAAATTATCTTCCTGAAAAAGAAACCAGTAGACTTTTAGAGATTTTGATACAAAAGTATTTATCAAAAGAAGAGTCAGCAAAATTAGCCAAAATGTTAATCAATAAATTAGCACAAACTTCTGAATCTGATTCTACTAAAGCAAGAGTTTTTTTATTGACAGACCAAAAAAACTAATCAAGTAACTTTTTTCAGATAAATCAACAATTTTTTGTATTACCAACCAATTGTAAATGTTTTAAAAAATTTTTATATTTCTGTTTTTGTAAAAACTGACAGTATTTATATTTATCTTGAGCTTTTCTGCAATTTTCTGATTGGTTAATTAAGCATACCAAAAAGACTCAAGGTTTACTCTTATCTTTTCCACTGCTGTAGTCATACTCTAGTTTTATGAAGCTTTAACTTTTTTTTTAGTTATGTCTTGCTTGATCAGTTGTTCAATGTAGTTACTTAAAGAACGTCCTTGCTGTTCTGCTACTTTTTCCGCTTGAGTTTTTAAGTCTTTTTTAATGTAAGTTGCAACTCTTACTCTATCTTTTGCGATCGCCATACTGGTGACTGATTTTGCCTACTCTACTCTGTATGTAGTGTAACACCATTTTGATTAAACGTATGCCCACTTAACCCCACCTAAAATAGTGTTGACTTGACCATAAAGTGATGCTACTATGACCACAACAAAAGCGGTTGCCAGACGACTAAATCCACAACCGCTTTTGTAAAAACCCTCGTAAAGAAAAAAGGTGTAACAATACTATGACACGGACAAACACCGAAACTCAAGCGGTTTCGGCAAACTTTGACGCACTTGCTTTTGAGCTTAAGCATTCCCAAGACTACGAACAATCTCAACAATTCTACGTTGAAACTGATTACGAAATAGATTCAGACTCCGACTGGTGCGGTAGTTTATATCGAGTTTGGAAAAATTGTTGTTTATCTCTCTTCCGTGAAAAGACCCCCACGTCCCGTGGAGGGACGGGGCTTTTAAACGCCTGGGAAACCACTTCTCGTCTGCCCCTCATGAATCACGGGCAAGGTTTACGCATTACAAAGATGTCTTGAGAATGGTAAACTAATACCATGAAGCAACTACGAGGATTTAAGTACAGATTTTACCCGACTTCGGCGCAACGATTAGAGTTGGCGCAGACGTTTGGCTGCACAAGATATGTCTATAATTGGGCATTGTCTTTAAGAACCAATAGTTACTACCAGGATAATGTATCTCTTAGCTATACTGATACATCTAAGGCTTTAACTAAGTTGAAGAAAGACCCTGAAAAACCTTGGTTAAAAGCTGTTTCATCTGTACCATTACAGCAAGGATTGAGACATCTCAATACTGCGTTCAAAAACTTCTTTGCTGGTAGAAGCAAATATCCTCGATTTAAGAAAAAGAGCAATCGTCAGTCTGCTCACTATGCCCCTAATGCTTTTAAATGGAATGATGGCAAATTAACCTTAGCTAAAATGTCTCAGCCATTGAAAATTAGGTGGAGTAGATATTTTACAGGTGAACCCAAGAGCGTAACTATCTCCAAAGACCCAAGTAACAGGTATTTCGTATCATTCTTAGTGGAAGAAGAGTTAGATACTTGGAGTGAAGCTCGTGATGAAATTGGAATCGATCTCGGAATCCTTGATGTAGTTGTAACTAGTAACGGTATGAGTTCTGGCAATCCCAAGCATTATCAAAAATATCAAACTAGATTAAAAACACTACAACGTAGATTAGCAAAAAAAAAGAAAGGGTCAAATAACAGATACAAGGCAAGGTTAAAAGTGGCAAAGCTTCATGCCAAAATAGCCGATTGCAGAAAAGATTTTTTACACAAGTTGAGTACAAAATTAGTTAGTGAAAACCAAGCTATCTATACTGAAACTCTAGCAGTAAAAAACATGATGGCTAACCATAAATTATCTAAAGCCATAGCAGATTGTGGTTGGAGTGAGTTTTTGCGCCAACTGGAATATAAAGCTAAATGGCATGATCGTAAAATTGGTGCAATCGACAGATGGTTTCCATCCTCTAAGCGTTGTAATCCATGCGGTCATATTTTAGACAAGCTTCCTCTTGAGATTAGAGAGTGGACTTGTCCAAGCTGTAACTCATTAAATTTAAGGGACAAAAACGCAGCTTTAAACATCAAAGCGGTCGGGCAGACCGTGTTTGCTTGTGGACTAAGCTCTGGCGGGGATGAGTCTTTGACTGATCTAGCTATCTTGGGTTGAATCAAGAATCCCCCGTCTCCGACGGCGGGAGTGTCAATTACACTTCTAATTCTCCTTGTACCATTTTTGATTGAGTTTGTTCCATCGCTGCCAAACGAGATATTTCTGACCAAGAAGTTACAAGACTGTTATAGGAGATTGCTTCAGTTGTCCAGCCCTGTCTGTCGCAAATTACATATAATCTATAAGCCAAGTCTCGACATACTTCCCCTTTTTCTCCTAATTGAGCCAACAGTGTAGCTGCTCCTGTTTCCCCTTGTCTGTCTAGGGTATGAATTAGGTGTTGGGTAGCTTCCCAGTCGGGAGTGCGGTCATCTTTAGCTGGATTCCAGTTTTCGGGTAATTCATCCCGTTGGAGCAGTCTAACTTTACCGTTTTTAGCTAGCAGAATTCCTGCCTCTTCTAAACCTTTGATGCTGGTGTTTTTAGCTTTAGAAAGGGTTTCCGCATCACCGTACTGTCCCTCTTCAAATTGGTATTGTTCAAACCAAGTCAAAGCCCAACGGGTATCGGGGTCAAATTCTCCTTCCTGTTCGTTCAAGAATTCATCGATATAGGAGTTGATTATCTGTAAGGCAGTACGGACGCGCATGGGATTGCCATCGGCTTCCAATACTTTGCTGTAGCGAGAGAATACAGACATTCCCAAACCGATACTGGCTTGAGCTAAGTCTACAGGGGCAATATTTCCTTGTTGTAGGGTTGCTAAGTCGGCGGGAAATTCTTTTTGTAGTTGTTTGAGAAATTGGCGACGGGTAGCGGAAGGAGCATTTTCTAGGCGGGGACGACAGACTAGGGCAATGGAAGATGCAAGAGCATTAGTTCCCATAGCAAGGGAGCGATTACTTAATTCAGTTCGCATTGGTAATGTACCTGTAATACTAAAACCAGCCCTTATCAAGCCTTCGAGCATGGTTTCCCAACCAGTCGAAGCAGTAGTTGAACTAGCAGTTTTGCTATTCTTATCACTTTCTGTTTGTTTAAAAGCGTAATAGATAGTTAAAGGGTAATTTTTATCTGCCATCTTACGCATTCGTTCAAAAGCTTTATTTAATCCAGTTTCAAAGAATTCTTTAGCTTTCTGTTTATTTCCGCCGAAGCGGTATGGAGTAGCAACCAACTCGCGTTCTTTTTCAGGAACAATTATTGTGCTGAAAAGCTTTGGATATATCGAACCTAAAGAACGACGTAGCCATACATAAAAATAGTCCGAAAGGTCGGCATAGCCAATGTTATCGTAATATGGTGGGTCTGTTGAAACAACTATTGATTCTCTGTATATTTTAGATGTAGTCGCATCTATCTGTTTGACAACACCTTTAGCATTGCACGATGAAATTGCCACGACTTTAGCAACCCAATTGATTGCTCCGTCAAAGTTACCAGAGGAATTGCTAAAAGGACAACATTCCGCGTAGTCCCAAACCATCGGAATTGCTTGACGAGCAAAAGTATGTCCTATTTTTTCTCCTGCGGAATTCCAGCTACAAATTCCAGACCAATAGTCAGCACATCTATCTACAGCAAATGCTAAATAAGTTGCTATGGCATCAGAGTATACTTTTATATTCGTTTCTTCTTTACTCGAAGATAATTTAACATCGAAAATAGCTGCGGAAATAATATCTTTTTCAATTTTCTCTTTAGCTTTGCTTACTAAATCACTAAAAATAGTCAAAGTTAGAAGCTGGCGAGAAGCAAATAATTCACCATAAGTTCGCATTCCATAATTAGGCGTTTTAAAATCTCTTGGATTATGTGGCAGTTCAGCTTCAGGTTTCCATTTTGGCTCTGCTGAACCAGCAATGTTTTCGTGTTCTTCATTAGGAGATAAATAAATCCTTCCTTTATTACCTTCAGCTACAATTGCCATCAGTCGAGCATCCATTCGCCCTGCTTTTCCTTCGCTGCGGATGTAGTCAAGATTTGTAGGAGTAGCACAAGCAAGACAGATAGCACCTTTACGACTAACTGTTCCTTCTAACGGTTTTCCTTTACCCGTTTTTACTTCAAACTTGATTACTGGTGGACTCTGACTACTATCGATGATTGGTTCTACCCAAGCTTCTTTACCCTTCTTCTTAGAAAGCTGAAACGAACGCACCAAAGGCATCTGGCAACCACAAGCAGGATTAGGACATTTAACCGTTCTTGCCCACAACCAAGCAATTACAGTTGCTTCACCACC
>JASJEK010000424.1 GCA_030064915.1 Xenococcaceae cyanobacterium MO_234.B1 | reverse complement strand
TGTTAAAGTGACCATTGTAACCAACGATTTAGCCAGTTGGAAATTCGGTCTTGCCAAGAAGGGTTAGGAAAATCACCTTGGGGTTGCCATTGTTCAACAATTTGTCTGCCTAGAGGAGTGAGACGAAAACTATCAGTAAGTCCTTGTCCATCTACTTCTCGCCGTAAGATACCCACTTTAATCAACCACATTAAATAGGATTCTGCGGAATTTTCCGATATCGCTTTTTTAGTGTAATTTTTCTCTATTCCTGTGGTTTCTGCGATATTTTGTAGGGGAATACTCTGAGCCGCCATTGCGATAAATAAATTTAACTTAAAGGGAGAACAAAACAAAGCTCTGGCTGCCCTCTTGATAGTATTTTGGGGATAATTAGGGGATTTAGTAAATACTTTAAAAGTCATTGGCTAAAATAAGAATGTCAACACGGCGATTCTGTAAGCTTTGCCCTTGCGTCCTTCGAGAAAACCTCGGCCCATCTCGCCGTCAACTGCAAAAAACTTGATGCAAGCAACTTCCTCTTCTGAACTCAATCTTATTATGGCAGGTTTTCGGGCTCTGTCTGATCCTCTCAGAATGGGGATTATTGATTCTCTGCAACAACAGGAGTTATGTGTCTGCGATTTATGCGATCGCCTTCAAGTTAATCAGTCTAAACTTTCCTTTCATCTCAAAACCCTAAAAGAAGCTGGTTTAATCACTCCTCGTCAGTCAGGGCGTTGGATGTACTACAGTTTAAATTTACCTCAATTTGCCTTGCTAGAACAGTATTTAGCCGAGATTCGCTCCAATACAAAGATGATTCTGCGTCAAGCCTGTGAATGACAGTAATCAGTCATCAGTAATCAGTCATCAGTCATTAGTACCAAATAATATTAATTTTTAATGTAATATTTGCATTAAAGTCATGTTTTAAATTCACAGCTTGTAAAATTTGGTTACAAAATATACAAAATAGATTAATCTTGACCAATTAAATAAAAGTACAAGATAGGTAAACTTTGTTTAGTTCAACTACTGGTATTTTGAGAGAGAAAATCGGAAAGGAACAATAAAGTTCTTGATTATGGCAAAAATAACCATTTCTGGGAAAATGTACAGGTTTAAGTAGCAAATTAACAGTAATCATCAATAGCTAATACTATACGGGGAGAATGACAGATGGTAAATACCGCTAAACCAGCTAAATTAAACAAGTTTGAGAAATTTAAAGCAGAGAAAGACGGCTTGGCTGTTAAAGATGAAATCGAAAAATTTGCTCAACAGGGTTGGGAAGCTATAGACAAAACTGACTTAGAGCAACGATTGAAATGGTTAGGAATATTTTATCGTCCTGTCACTCCAGGAAAATTTATGCTCAGAATGCGTACCCCTAACGGGATCGTAACCAGCGAACAGATGGGAGTTTATGCTTCAATAGTTCAGAAATATGGCGAAGATGGTAGCGCAGATATTACCACCAGACAAAATATCCAGTTACGGGGAGTGCGTCTCGAAGATATCCCTGATATTTTCCGTCAGTTTGAAGCAGTGGGATTAACTTCTGTTCAGTCGGGAATGGATAATGTTCGCAATATTACTGGTTCTCCCATGGCAGGAATTGATGCAGATGAAATTATTGACACTCGCGAATTAGTCCAGAAAGTCCAAGACATGATTACCAATGAAGGAAAAGGTAATTATGACTTTACCAATTTACCCCGTAAGTTTAATATTGCGATCGAAGGGGGTCGAGATAACTCAGTTCATGCAGAAATAAACGATATTGCCTTTGTTCCAGCCTATAAAGAGGGTGTATTAGGGTTTAATGCCCTAGTTGGAGGCTTTTTCTCGGCTAAACGAGCTGAAGCTGCTATTCCTCTCAATGCTTGGGTACCTACCAATGAAGATGTAGTAGAAATATCTAGAGCCATCTTAACAGTATTTCGCGATCGCGGTTCGAGAGCTAATCGTCAAAAATCACGGTTGATGTGGTTGATTGACGAATTAGGATTAGAAAAATTCCGTTCTCTCGTCGAAGCAGAATTTGGTAAATCTTTAATTCCTGCTGGGGAAAAAGACGAACTCGACTGGGAAAAACGGGATCATTTGGGAGTATTTAAACAAAAACAACCAGGATTAAATTATGTAGGAATGCACGTTCCCGCAGGGAGACTTTCTGCCCAAGATATGTTTGATCTCGCAAGAATGGCGGAAGTTTATGGCAATGGTGAAATCCGTTTAACTGTTGAGCAAAATGTTATTATTCCCCATATTCCTGATGCTAATCTGGAATCGTTTTTAGCAGAACCTTTATTACAAAAATTTGTCCTTGAACCCAAACCTTTAGAAAGGTCTTTAGTATCCTGTACAGGGGCGCAATTCTGTAATTTTGCTTTAGTAGAAACTAAAAATCGTGCTTTAAGTTTAGCCAGGGAATTAGATGCAGAATTAAACATCTCAGACAAAGTAAGAATTCATTGGACTGGTTGTCCCAATTCTTGTGGTCAGCCCCAAGTAGCAGATATTGGTTTTATGGGAACAAAGGTTCGTAAAGATGGTAAAAGCGTGGAAGGGGTAGATTTATTTATGGGGGGAAAAGTCGGAAAAGACGCTAAGTTAGGAGATGTTGTGCAGAAAGGAATTGCTTGTGAAGACCTTAAGCCCGTATTAAAAGAACTTTTAATCACAGAATTTGGTGCAACCCCAAAGTAGTTAAGTAGCAAGTAGGAAATTTTGATGGTGAGGGACGCGCCTTGTAACCTTTGCTTGTCCAATCACCATCTTATTAACTCCTCACAAAAATTTAGAAGTTAAACTTAAGATGTTTGAAGGAGCAGAAGCTGATATAGTTTTTGCTCCTTTTTTTTGCTTCTGACAATGATTTTGATTCAATTGCAATTGGAATTTTGGTTGCAATAAATGTTTTGTACAGGCGAACGGCTGTTCGCCCAAGTGTAGTTAATTTTGCTTAAATACTTAGAACTGATTGTGTATCAATTAAGACCAAAATTCTAGTTGTAATCTGGCAAGAAATGTTGGTTAAGAATTAAGTAGGTAGGACTAATTAAATATAAAATGTTGGCAAGCAAGGGGAGCGGGGGAAGCAGGGGAGTTAAAAAAATTACAATTTTAAGTTTTTTTATGCCCACCTACTTAACAAAATAGCTTAAATGCAACAACAGTATTTTAATTATGCAAAATTTTCATCAAATGAGGTGGTTTGGGAACTTTTTGTAGCTAAGTATACTAAAAAACCTATCCAATGATGTGAATCTATGTATTCAGTAACTCATAAAATTCAACACCAACACAGTCCAATTTATTAGTTGGAAAAATCTCTAGTAACTACTAAACAAACTAAGCGTAAAAATTAGGCGCTAAGTACTTAAAAAATCTACTTAGAGACAACGGAATTTAGATTGTCCTAGTCGCCAAAGTAGATAGTTATAAATTTTAGATTTGAGTGTTGTCGTATTCAGTCTTAAAGGAAGGTAAAAATGTTAGCAGAAATGTGGCAATTCAGGGGTAGGTATAAAATCCTACACATGACTTGGTTTGCATTCTTCTTATCTTTTGTGGTGTGGTTTAACCTGGCTCCCTTAGCCACAACAGTAAGAGCAGATTTAGGACTAGAACTAAGTCAAATCAGAACTATTGCTATTTGTAATGTGGCTCTCACTGTCCCAGCACGGATTATCATTGGTATGTTGCTTGATAAGTTTGGACCTCGCCTTACTTATTCAATTCTCCTGATGTACGCAGCCATACCCTGTATTATGTTTGCTGCTGCTCAAAACTTTAGTCAGCTAGTCATCTCTCGGTTACTACTAAGTATCGTTGGCGCTGGTTTCGTAATTGGTATTCGCATGGTCGCAGAGTGGTTTCCTCCCAAGGAAATCGGTCTAGCAGAAGGTATTTATGGTGGTTGGGGTAACTTTGGTTCTGCTTTTTCCGCCTTTACCTTAGCAGCAGTAGGTGCTTGGTTATCTTTCGGTGCAGTTAATCCTGCTACGGGAGAAGCTCTCATCAACTGGCGTGCTTGTATTGCTGGTACGGGAATTATTGCTGCAATCTACGGTGTAATTTACTTTTTCAATGTTCAAGATACTCCTCCTGGAAAAGTTTATCGCCGTCCTCGTAGTGCTAGAGGTTTAGAAGTAACTACCAAGAGAGACTTCTGGTTCTTGATGCTGATGAATGTACCCCTTACTGGAATTCTCATGTTACTCGCTTGGCGTTTGACGAAAGTCAAATTCTATAGCGTCAGTACTATGTATATTGTGTGGGCAGTATTAGCAGGTTTGTATCTCTTCCAAGCTTACAACTGCTGGAGTGTTAATAAAGAATTATTAAGTGGCGCGAAACGTTATCCTGCTGAAGATCGTTATAACTTCTCTCAAGTAGCAATTCTAGAGCTAACTTATATTGTTAACTTCGGTTCTGAATTAGCAGTAGTATCCATGTTACCTGCATTCTTTGAAGGTACTTTTGAACTTAGCAAAGCTCAAGCAGGGATGATTGCTGCTAGTTATGCGTTTATGAACTTGGCTGCACGTCCTGGTGGTGGTTTAATTTCCGATAAGTTGGGTAGTCGTAAGGTAACTATGGGTGTACTAACTGGCTGTATGGGTATCGGTTACCTAATACTGAGTACTGTTAATAGCAGTTGGTTCTTACCTGCTGCGGTAGTACTAACTATGGCTTGCTCTTTCTTTGTCCAAGCTGGAGAAGGTTCTACCTTTGCTATTGTGCCTTTAGTAAAACGTCGTGTTACAGGACAAATTGCTGGTAATGTTGGAGCTTACGGTAACGTTGGTGCAGTAGCTTACCTAACTATCTTTAGTTTGCTTCCTACTTGGCTTGGTGGCGGTGCTGAACCCTCTCCTGCCATTATTGCTCAGGCAAATAGCATTTTCTTCCAAGTAATGGGAGTAGCTGCTTTGATTGTGGCATCCCTTTGTTTCTTCATTCTCAAAGAACCCAAAAACTCTTTTGCAGAAAACCATGAAGGGGAATTGGAGAGTACAGCAGTTCCTGCTATGGAAACTGAAGTCAATATCTAATTAAGTAATCCATCAGTCGGGGTAGTCTTGTTACTGCTCCGATTACTCTTTTAAGAAAACTAAAAAAAAGCAAAATAGTTTTCCACAAACGAAATAACTTGAGATATCTTCGTTAAACTCATCCTAATAAGCTAAAAACTTATTAAAATACCAAAATTTAACCTTTTACTAGAACAAAGATTCGGAAGGAGTACTATGAGCGAACCTATTAAAACCCTTTGTCCTTATTGTGGTGTTGGTTGTGGCTTAGAAGTATTGCCCCCTGCTCAACCAGGGAAAGCTA
>JASJEK010000423.1 GCA_030064915.1 Xenococcaceae cyanobacterium MO_234.B1 | reverse complement strand
AGCAGGGGGAGAAAACCTTATTTCTTCGTTCTAATTAGAGTAAACACTCACAACTTTATTAAAAACATACACCTGAAAGGGGGCAGGGGAGATAGAGAAATTACGAATATTAAAATTTACTAGTCTTAAAATTTACTAGGTCATTACTCTATTCTTTCAGATATTGAGCGCGAAATCTTCTCTCTGGAGGAGTTTTTCTATCGAGATAGTCTTCCAAAGCAAGCTTTTTTAAACCCAACTCTTCGATGAAGTCTAACTCTTCCTGAGTTAAAGGATAAGGGGGATATTTACCCTCATCCTCTGACTGGTTACGCCCTAGACAGATAATTAATAGAGTGCCTCCTGGTGCAAGGTATCCTACTATTGTTTCCATTACCTGCTTTCTCACTGAACTAGGAAGTGATTGCAAAGTGTAAGATTCGAGAATGAAATCCCAACTTTGTTGCCAAGATTGTTCTAGCTTGAGAGCATCGGAGACAATATAGTTAACTTGAGAATTAGGAAATCTTTGCTGACACCAGGCAATTGCACTAGGAGAAATATCAAAACCAGTTACTGCAAAACCTTTTTGAGATAAAGCTTCTGCATCATCTCCTAAGCCACAACCCACAACTAAAGCTTTTTTAGCTTTTCCCTGAATCTGATTGTTTTCTAACCATTCAGATAAATTAGGATTTACTGTTAAGTCTGCCCAAGGAATTTGGGATGTATCCCCTTGCACTTGAGAATACAATGCTTCAAACCAACCTGTAGGATCGTTTTGTTGCAGGAATTGGTAAGCTAGTTCTCTAACTCTAGTTCTAACTGTTGCTGGTTCGTGGTTCATTTTTACTTAGTTCATTTTTACTTATAATAGTTTGAACAAAATAGGTTGCACTTTGTATTTAGTGATAATTCAAAGATGACCTCTAAGCTGATTATCTGTCATAAACCTGTACATTTTGGGTACATCGTTTGATTTGGTATCATTAAACCCCAACAAGTTTTTTTATTGGCGCACTTAGAGCCTCTTCTAAAGGAGCGCAACCGAGTTTATCTTCCAGAATTTGCATTACTTCTCTGCCAAAATCATTGGGGTTTTGTCGCCAAGCTTGTAGGCAAACTTCCCCAAAGAAAGAGCCTAAAGGTTCAGGATTCCAGAGAAGTTTTTTCGCTGTCCAAGGCATTAAACTCATCGGATCGTATCCTGGTTTAAGAATATTATTCTCGAAAGCATATTCTTCTAGATGAGTATGAGGCTGTAAACCAATAAAAAAGATAGCAGGTTCTACTTTATCCGCACCAAAAATGCGCTCTAGCTCTCGATGATAAGCAACTGTTTGACGAATTGTGTCATAGGTTTCATCAATAACATTGAAAGAATAGTTTACTGAAACTAGGTCGTTAAATCCTGCTGCTTTCAAATCGCGACAATTTTGTAAGACAGTACGGAGGTTATAGCCCATCCGCATTTTCCTAACTAATTCTTGAGAACCGCTAGTAATGCCAATTTCAAAGTAATTCATCCCTGTTTTAACCATCAAGTCACACAATTCGGGAGTCAAGTTATCAGCACGAATATAAGAAGCCCAATGGATATCAGTCATTCCCGAATCAAGGATTTTTTGTAAAAGTTCTATGGCATCAGGAATAAATCTTTTTGCAGGAATAAATTGAGCATCAGTAAACCAAAAATTACGAATTCCCCTGTCATAAAGCTGGCGCATTTCTTTAACTACTTCATCAGCAGGATTAATTCGCACCTGCTTACCTTCTACTACGGTATAGACACAGTAGCAGCAGTTGTGAGGACAGCCTCGCTTAGTTTGTACTCCAATGTAAAAATCGTTTTCTTGCAAATAATAGTCGAAATCTGACCAAATACTCGCAATATAATCGTAATTACAGGCAGTTTTCTCTAGAGGAGTAGGTTGTTCATGAATCATTCTCTCTCTAGGCTGAGTTTCCCCCACCACATAGCAACGCTCGTTACTGAAATCTTGACCTCTTAGGAGTTTTTCTAATAATTGTTCTCCTTCTCCTACTGAAACAATTGTTCCTTTTGGTAGTTGTTTTTGCAGTTGCTCATAAAAAACACTGACAGCACCGCCACCAACCACTGCACGAGCTTGAGGACAATATTTTCGCGCTCTAGTGAGTCCCCGACGAATTAAACCTTGATTACGCCATAATTCCCCATAATAGGCAGTAGTAACCTTTAACCCCCCTAATGCGCCTCTTAGCTTAATTAGAGGATTACGGGCGTAGTAAAATTCAAAGGCATTTTGTAAAGGATTACCCCCTCTACCCCCCACAGGAGCATATATCTGAATATCGCGCCAGGAAAAGATAAGTAAAGTAGGCTGAAACTCATCTATGCAACGATCTAAAGCAGAATTAAAGTCTAAAGGGGGAATTGTCCCTAAATCAAAAATTTTCTGCTCTATTTCAGGAAATAATTTATGAATATGGTCCGATAAATAGACTACTCCAATGGGGAAGATGGGGTTGCAAGGGAGACGAACGTATAAAATTTTCTCGTTCATAATCTAGAGCTATCGCTATTGTGAGGTTTGCCGTGTTTTATGAGTAACTTTAGAGGCTAAATAGGATATTTATCTCATAATTTGTTCATATAACTTAACTTTAACTATATTATTCGTTTAGGATCAACCATGGCGTGTTATCTATATAAGCCGAATGGTTAATAATCAAGAATTATTGAACTATAAAAAACACTCTGAAAAACACTGTGATAGCTAATACTAATAAACTCAAGCCAGATTGGGCAGGAAAAGATCTTTTATCCCGTTTTGTCAATTTTCTCATTGGGATTAAACCGATCTATGCCATCATGAAAAACCAAGCCAGACGAGTAGTGATTAAAACAGCAGAAAAAAATGGTATTCCCTGGCGCCAAAACTATCAAGAATTAGACCAATCAACAGTCAGAGAATTGTGGGATGCGATCGCAGACCCGAATTTAATTTATCCTGATTACTATCGCGTACCTTTTCACGCTTACGATGAAGGCAATTTATGTTGGAAAGCAGCTTTTGAAGCAGAATCCGCTACCTATGCTATGCCGTTACGAGTCTGGAAGAATGAAGCTTTAACTTGGCAAGAAGCAAACAAAAGGCTCAGGGAAAACTTTTATCAGGTAATAGATGATTATGTTCCAAGTACTATTACAGACATTCTAGATATGGGTTGTTCTGTCGGAGTTTCTACCTTAGCTGTACACCGCTACTATCAACAGAAACAAGAAACACCGATTAATACTATAGGCTTAGATTTGTCCCCCTATATGCTTGCTGTTGCCAAAATGAGGGATACAAAGCAAGAGATTAAGCAATGGATTCATGGAAAAGGGGAAGACACACCATTTAGTAATAATTCTTTCGATTTGGTAACGCTTCAATTTGTCTTACATGAGTTGCCCAGAAATGCCACTAAAGCAATTTTTCAAGAAATATTCCGCATTTTGCGTCCAGGGGGAATTATCGCAATTACTGATAATAATCCTACTTCCCCTGTAATTCAAAATCTGCCTCCTGTCTTATTCACTCTCATGAAAAGTACCGAACCTTGGAGTGATGATTATGATACTTTTGATTTAGAAAATGCCCTCAAACAAACAGGATTTAACCATCAAACAACAGTAGCCTGTGATCCGCGCCATCGGGCGATTATTGCCACCAAACCTGGATAAAGCTAAAAAATCAAAAACCCCCCTATCTGGAGAGGGATTTTCAATATCTAGTCTGATGCCAGGTGCTTCGGAACTCTTTTCCATCAGGCTTGCCTGGCTCACCACAACGCCGTCTTACCTTAGTTTACGACCTGGAAAATCCAGGTGGGCACAAGGCGAAGTCTAAGTCCGTTTCCGAGTACAAGCTCGGTTTACTTCCTTAGATATCTAGCCAGTTCCCATATAAATCAAGCATAGATCGATAAACTATGCAGGCAGTCACCAACGTCATAGCTTACTCTTTCTATCTTAATAATTTTTGTATTTTTAGCAAGTCCTTCTATTGTCAACATTAGGATAATAACGATCAAAAACACATTTTTTCCAAACCGCAGTGGAACTCAAGCAGGTAATTATTGCCTATAAGGCAGGGCACGATCGCAGTAAGAAATGGGCAGAAAAATGCGCCCAAGAGCTAGAAAAACGCCAATGTCAAGTTTTAATTGGCCCCAGTGGCATTAAAGAAAATCCTTACCCCGTATTTCTGGCTTCTGCCACCAATAAGATTGATTTTGCTTTAGTTTTAGGGGGAGATGGCACAGTACTAGCAGCAGCTAGACACCTGGCTCCTGAAGGCATACCCCTGTTAGCGGTGAATGTAGGGGGGCATTTGGGTTTTTTGACTGAACCTTTTGAGTTGTTTAAGGATACGGATAAAGTTTGGCAGCGTCTAGAGTCGGATATCTACGCGGTGCAAAGCAGAATGATGTTGCAAGCTGGATTATATGAAGGCGATCGCACTAAACCTCAAGCCGTGAGTGAACGGTTTTATTGCCTTAATGAAATGTGTATCAAGCCTGCTAGTGTTGACCGAATGCCCACTTCGATCCTAGAAATGGAAGTAGATGGACAAGTAGTAGATCAGTACAGTGGAGACGGGTTACTGGTATCTACTCCCACAGGTTCTACAGGTTACACTGTCTCTGCTAATGGCCCGATTTTACATCCAGGAATGGAGGCGATCGCTGTTACCCCTATCTGTCCTTTAAGTCTTTCAGGTCGTTCTATTGTACTACCACCAAGGAGTATGGTAAGTGTTTGGCCCTTGGGAGATCATGAGGTGAATACTAAACTGTGGACAGATGGCTCCCTAGCTACTACAGTTTGGCCAGGACAAAGAGTTGTAGTCGAAATGGCAGACTGTCAAGCAAAGTTTATTTTATTAAGAGAAAGCTATTCTTTTTATCAAATAATACGGGAAAAATTGCATTGGGCAGGAACCAGATTTCATTATGAAACTAATGGAAACTAATGGGAATGGAGTTTAAAATATTACTTCGTCAAGTTAAAAATGAGGCATAAATCTTCGCTCCTCCGAACTCCTGTACGGACGTGACCTGGTACGTCCCTACGAATTCCGAACTTTCCTCCTATCCATCATTTCAAATAAGGGCACCTCGAAAAATTACGGGAATTAAACGCAGATTCTAGCTCCGATGATTCATCTCGGAGACGGGGCGTATAAACGTCTGGGGTTTCCCCAGACGACAGCCACTCATGAAAACAAGGCAGCGGATTTATCCGCCGTCTCTACTATAAACTGGTTGATAATTTTACGCTGATATGGTAGCATAAAATTATGCTGGTTTTAGAAATGAAGATATACGCCAAGCGAAAAC
>JASJEK010000422.1 GCA_030064915.1 Xenococcaceae cyanobacterium MO_234.B1 | reverse complement strand
ATTTAACCAGAATAATTAGCCAAGTTTTAAAAGTAAATTGGCTCAAAAATAAGCTAATTTAGAGTTATTTCCAATTTATCGACCTCCATATTCCCCTAGCATCCAAAATCATCAACTTATTGGACTTTGAAACAGCCCTACCCAGGATTGAGCGTGAGGGGTGGCGAGGTTTCCTCGCCATACCCAATCACGCTGTTGGGGGGTTAGGGGGGCGAAAACCACAATCTTGTTATCTTGAGTAGTTGTGTGTACAATGTCTTTGCTTATTGACACCATTCTCAATTACCCGTGGTGGAAAGTTTCATGATTTCGTTGACTGTTTCTGCTTTCTGAGTTAGCTTTTGCGCTCGAAATTCAGGCTGCAAAAGGCTTGAAGCTAATTTGACATTGTTAAGTTAATCCAAAAGCCTAATAAACTACTAATGCCCATTAGGTGATTTTTGGTTGTGGTAAAAGATATCTTGGTGTTGATTGGTGAGCAAAGGAATAATTGACAGATGCATTCGGCGTATCTTGCTCAATCATTCCCCAGCTTGGCAACAACCCACCTGAATTCACAAATCTATTTCAGGTGTTCTGAAATCTTAAATCAAAAAACAATTCTAACACAAAGGAGCACAAAAATGTCTAACTACGAAATGATTGAACTATCTGATGAAGCTATGCAAGCTGTCGCAGGCGGTCAAGATATCAAGATTGAAGATTTCCTCGCTATTGCAATTGTTGACCAGGAAACTACCGTTGTTAATATAGCAGGTGACGATATAGATTCAGATGTTACCGTTGTCGGAGTCGCAATGGCAAAGGTGGAGGATTAGGCGATTCAAATCCAAAAACGATTCTAACACAAAGGAGAACAAAATGTCTAACTACGAAATGATTGAACTATCTGATGAAGCTATGGAAGCTGTCGCAGGCGGCGGACTCGTCGAGTTGGAAATTCAGGTCGCTATTGCAACTGTTGCCCAGGAAACTACCGTTGTTAATATAGCAGGTGACGATATAGAATCAGATGTTACCGCTGTCGCAATCGCAACGGCAGATGTGGTGGAGGATTAGGCGATTCAACTGACTCGCCGGTCTTATGACAATTAGAGTAAAATGTGGCTTAAGCTACATTTTACTCTTCCTGCAAGAAATGGACTTTCACCTAGACGGGGAATCTTTGTTGGGACTGTCCAACGTGACTTTTTTTGAATTCAGAATTCAAAATGCCAAATTCAAAAACAAGAAAATAATTTTGAATTAATTGAAGAATTATCATAACCTCTTAATTTTAAAGCTTCATCTTTAGCCAATACTTTTTATTATTTATAATATTTGTCAGGATGAAATATCCAGTTGTCCAACAGCACAGTGAAGAAGACTGTGGTGCTGCTTGTCTGGCTTCCATTGCCAAACACTATGGCCGTACCTTCACCATCAACCGTCTCAGGGAAACGGTAGGAACTCGCAGAGAAGGTACTACCTTATTGGGGTTGAAGCAGGGGGCAGAAGCCCTTGGTTTCAAGGCGCGGGGCATCAAAGCTCCCCTGGAAATTGTCAACAAACAAGCCGTACCCCTGCCAGCTATCATCCACTGGAGAGGCTTTCACTGGGTGGTTTTGTACGGCAAGCGGGGCAATAAATACATTATTGCCGACCCTAGTACGGGCATCCAGTATATAAAGCAAGACTGGTTCAGGGAGGCATGGACAGGGGGGATAATGCTCCTGTTGGAACCCGATTTCGAGCGCTTTTTTGCCCAACCGGATGACAAAGAGAAGATTAGCGGATTCTCTCGCTTCCTGAAGCGGGTCTTGCCCTATCGCGCCCTGCTTGCCCAAACCTTGCTCTTCAACTTGGTTCTGGGGCTGCTCTCCCTCGCCTATCCCTTCCTGGTGCAAATCCTGACTGATGACGTGCTAGTCCGAGGAGATATGGACCTACTTGCAAGTGTTGCTATTGCTGTCATCGTCATGCACTTTCTCAGCAGTAGCCTCCGACTGGCGCAGTCTAATTTAATCGCTCACTTTGCCCAGCGTCTAGAGCTAGGACTCCTCCTCGAATTCGGACGCCAAATCCTGCGCTTGCCCCTGTCCTACTACGAATCTCGTCGCAGTGGTGAAATTGTCAGCCGATTGCGGGATATTCGAGAAATAAACCGTTTAGTTTCCCAAGTTGTTGTCAGTCTGCCCAGTCAATTTTTTATCGCCCTGATTTCTTTGAGTGTTATGCTGTTCTACAGCTCGAAACTCACTGTCGCTGCTGTAGTTATCGCCCTCCTTATGACCCTCTCGACGGTGGTTTTCCTGCCTACCTTGCAGCAAAAGACCCGGTCTGTACTAGTGAGAGACGCGGAAAATCAGGGTGTCTTAGTGGAAACCTTCAAAGGGGCTCTCACCCTAAAAACCACTACCGCTGCCCCTCAATTCTGGGACGAATTCCAGCTCCGATTCAGTCGCCTTGCTAATGATACCTTCCGCACCATGCAAATTGGCATTGTTAACAATGTTTTCTCTAAATTAGTTTCTAGTGTCGGCAGCATTGCCTTAATTTGGTTTGGCAGCAGCCTGGTAATTGGGCAAGAATTAAGCATCGGTCAACTGCTGGCATTTAAGGCTATGAATGATAACTTTACTGTTTTCATTGGTACTTTAATTAGCTTTGTCGATGAATTCACCCGCGCCAAAACTGCTACCCAGCGTCTGGGGGAAGTCATTGATGCCACCCCGGAAACTAAAGATGACAGCCAAAAGCCCTTTGTTGCCATTCTCGGCAATGCTGACATTATTTGCACCAACCTCAACTTTCACCACGCTGGCAGAGTTGACCTCCTACAAGATTTCTCCCTCACCCTCCCTGGAGGCAAAGTTATTGCCCTCATCGGCAAATCTGGCTGTGGCAAAAGTACCCTAGCGAAAATGATTGCCGGGTTGTACTCCCCTCAGTATGGTAATATTCGCTTTGGGAGCTATAACCTGCAAGACCTTTCCCTGGACTGCTTACGGAAACAGGTAGTGTTGATCCCCCAAGACGCCCACTTTTGGAGTCGCTCAATTTTGGAAAACTTCCGCTTAGGCACTCCCGATCTCCCCTTTGAGCAGATTGTCAGAGCTTGCCAAGTTGCTGGTGCAGACGAGTTTATCAGTAAACTGCCTGAAAAGTACCGCACCGTCTTAGGAGAATTTGGCGCGAATCTCTCTGGGGGGCAACGGCAAAGATTAGCCATAGCCAGAGGGATTGTCAACGACCCGCCAATCCTGATTTTAGATGAATCCACTGGAGCTCTCGACCCAATCAGTGAAGTCCAAGTACTCGAAGAGCTACTGTATCACCGTCAGGGCAAAACCACAATTCTCATTAGCCACCGCCCTTCTGTCATCAAGCGTGCCGATTGGCTCGTTCTTTTGGAGGAAGGTCGTCTGCAAATGCAAGGTTCTGTTAAAGACTTAAGGACTCGCGCTGGAGAACATCTCAAGTTTTTGATGACATGAACAATTCCGTAGCTACAATTAATTCCAATTTTGAAGAAGATCTCTTTGAAGATATCTTTGCTGAAGCTGCTACTGAATGGGAGCTTCAAAGACTCTACCAGAACATTGAAGCTACCAAACAAGAACAATTTGGTCAAAAGAGTCTGACCCCCGTGCAAAAAGCTTGTTTGAGAGGATTGCTATGTGGTTATAGCCCCGAAAAAATAGCCAGTCAACTTCCTGAAGAATTGCAAGCCTCAAGCGAGGGTCTCACCTGGAGAATGTGTAGATGCATCCAGACGATGACAGGTCATAAACCTCAAGAACTTGAAAGCTATACCGATATATTTCAATGGCTCGAAGCAGCAGGATATAAAAAAACCCTTCAACCAAATACACCTGAACTACAAAAACCCCATGATTTGGCTCGGAGCGATCGCCGAAGAATGGAACTCCCGACTTCAGTTAGCGATCGCATCCAGATTACTCCAGAAACAGAGAATTCAAAATTAGACCATACTATCGAGAAGCGGTTGGCTCTTAATCCCGAAACAACAACCTTGGTTGCCAATAATTCCCAGAAAAACCAGTCAGAGAGACCCCGCCGTCAAACGACGGGGCTTCCTCTGACTTCGTCGAAGGTACTCCGCCTTAAAAAGACGGAACGGGGCTTACAAGGGCGTGAATCAAATTCACGCCACAGCCCCTCGCCTGCTTCGACTTCGTCAAGTATGGTTGTTGCTTCACCATCTTTACCTATAGCTAAGGAAAACGACTTTCTGCCCCCCATTAGTTTGTGGACCAAACTCGGTGGACTATTTATCACTGGTTCTGTCGGGGTTGCGATCGCCCTCGCCTTTGTGACCAAATACAAAGTCACTGTCAAAGCACAGGCAATCGTTCGTCCTGCTGGTGAATTGCGGATTGTTCAGGCTGCTGCGGAGGACTCAGTTAGGCACATCTACGTCGAAGAGAATCAAGTTGTCAAAAAAGGAGATGTCATTGCCACTCTCGATGACTCTCACCTCCAAACCAAAAAAAGCCAACTGCAAAGCAATATCCAGCAAGCGCAACTGCAACTAGTTCAAATCAACGCTCAGATTACTGCCCTCAAAAACCAGATTTCCGCAGAAACTGACCGTATCAACCGCGTTGTAGCCTCAGCCGAAGCTGAACTGGAGCGTCGCCTCCGAGACTATCAAGACAGGCTTGTTACTACCGAAGCGGAAGTCAAAGAAGCCAAGGCAAACGCCAAGTCAGTAGAGGCTGCTTTAAACGCAGCTAAATCGAAGGAGGAGCGATATCAGTCCATCGCAAAAGAGGGAGTCATTTCTCAGAATCTATTGGAAGAAGCAAAACTAGAAGTCCAGCAGCAACAACAAGCGGGGGAGGCTGCCCAAGCTAAACTGCAAAGCGCCCAAGCTGCTCTCAATCCCAGCTATGCTGAAGTTATTATCGCTCAACAGCGCATTGCCCAAGAAAAAGCCACAGGTGAAGCTAATCTCGCAACCATAAACAAAGAATGGAAAGCCTTGATCCAGCAAAAAATTGAAATTGAGAAACAGCTAGAGCGAGACACCAGAGAACTCCAACAAGTAGAAATCGACCTCAGCCAAACCACCATTACTGCCACAGCAGATGGCATTATCTCTAAGCTAAACTTGCGAAACCCTGGTCAGACTGTGCGTTCTGGAGAGGAAATTGCTCAAATTGTTCCCAGCAATGCTCCCTTGGTGATCAATGCAGCGGTGTCACCGAGCGATATTAGCAAGTTAGAAGAAGGTCAAAAAGTTCAAATGCGGGTATCTGCCTGTCCCTATCCAGATTATGGCACTC
>JASJEK010000421.1 GCA_030064915.1 Xenococcaceae cyanobacterium MO_234.B1 | reverse complement strand
GTTTTGAAAGCATAATAGACATTTCTAGCCTCGTCATGAACGTTGACAGCAATTAAATTATCTCTGGTTTTGCCTCTCAAGTAACTAGGCATTTAATCAACTCCTTTTTAGATATCTTGGATAAGTCCCATAAATCTTGGTCTTGTTGAGGTAAGAGGTAAGAGCTTATGTGGTTGTGTTTTAGATAAGTTATAGCTTTGGGACTTGAAGTTGAGAATGACATACCTTTTATCGTTTACCTTTTACCTTCTAATACCTTTTATCTTTTACGTTTTACCTTTTACCTTCTAATACCTTTTACCTTCTAATACCTCTTACCTTTTACCTTTTACCTATAAGCTGACTTCTGCAAGAAGTCGATAGTTTGCGTGCTAGTTGAACTAACTATCTTTACTAGTCGCTAAGGTAAGCAGTAGCATTAATGATGGGATTGCCACTACCATCAACACTTACAGTAAAAGGGATATTAAAAGTTCCACTAAACACCCCTGTATCGTAGTTGGCGCTACCAGTAACAAAATTTTGCCCGTCAGGATTGTTAGCTGTATTGTTTTCTAAAACCTGAATACGAGTAACTAACTCAATCAATTGTTGCTCGATAGTAGTAGAAGCTAAAGTAACAGAACTAGCCATGATTAGGACTCCTTTGTGATTAACAATCTTGAATCCTTTATAAAGGCTGAATCCCAACTGTGGCAAGGGAATTCTCAAATAAAAAGGTATAACAACCGTAACGGTCGTCTTTAGGATGAGACTTATAATTTATCCCAGATTAGGAACTACTGCTAAACGAGCAATAAAAAGGGTTCGTAAAAAATGGGGGCATCCCTATCAATACAATCCACGCTCTACACTTATACAAAGATTATGTTCTGAATTAGGATGGACAGAAGAAGAAGTAAGAAAACAAATAGCAAAAGAGCGAGAATTTTTAACTCGCTACAGACAATATTTAAGATAAGAATATCAATCTGAATCAATCATCTTTTTGGGTTAACTCTCCAACAATCAAGTCAAAATTATCAGGTTTTGTATCTGTATAAAGAGATATCAAATATCTACGGCGTTTATAAATTCCTCTTGAGGTGGCTATTCCTTCATCAATCTTTAAGATTTGATGTTGATTAATAATAGTTAGATTAGCTGGGTAAATTTGTAAAGTCTTTTTGTATAATCTCTCATATTTTAATCTAGCTCCTTCTTTAACTTCCTCGGTTATTGCTAAGTTTACTAATTCTGACTCTGTTAACTCAAGGAGCTTATTTAAAATTCTTTTCCCTTCTCTTTCCCCACTAGTGTAAAAATTAATTTTATTCCCATCATCTAATTGAGCATTAACAAAGAATCTCCCCCAAGAATAACCCTTAGCACCCCCTACCGCTTGCTTAATTGTTTGCCAATCAAGCTTACTTTTTTTGACATTAGGTATAGTAATCTGCGCTCTTTTAGCTACAGAACCATCGGGATTGTTCCAAGGTGGTTTAGGTGTTCCTCTTAAATAAATTCTCAAAGATAAGCTAACAGGTGGCTTGCGAACAGAATCTAATAAAGGTTCACCGATAATCTGACCAACATCGCGATTATCTAGCATCTGAAATGTATTTAAAGAGCTAATAATTTGACTTTTAACCTGTTGATTATTGCCAGTGAATATTAGTCTCTCTTCTGGCGCGTCTCTATCTGGTAAGACCTCGATTAAATTATTTTGCTGCTCTTGTAATAGCTGTGCTTGTCGTTGCTTTAATACCCAATTATCTAAGCTATTGGCTACTACATAACCAGCCTCAACACAAGCATCTAGAAACTCATCATAAGCTTCCTCTACAAACTCTTGAACTATAGGATTTTGAATACTTTCTATTTTCTCTTCAATAGCTAACCTAAAGCTCCAGGGTTTAGAATTAGGCTCTCCCCATACCTCTATAGCATCGGCGATTTTACCGTTGTAAAAAGTATTAATTAACTTCTGGCGATCGCCTTTGTTATCGGCGGCATATTTCTTGATAGCTCTACGAGTATTTTTATAGAAATTAAAAAATATATTTTGCGCAGTGAGTCTAAAACTAATTGCCACTAATACCGATACATTGGCTACAAACTCATCAAGGGCTTCTTCTCCTACTTCCTTTAACAGATACAACCCTAAAGACTCGTTAACAGCCAAAATCGTAGCACTGGGAGCAACACCACAAGCTAAGAAGCCTAAAGAATTCCCAATCGTGCCACCAGCTAAACCAGAAAGGATTAATTTAGATTGCTGGAATCTCTGGGTTATTTCTTCTGAGGTGATATTCCAATTGAAGTTATAGATAAAACTTGATGTTTGGACTATTAACGTCCATAGTCCCGTAAAGGATGCCCATACAGTTCCCAAAGTAGCGTTTATTAACCAACCAAAGAATTTAACTCCTTTCCCAAAAAGATTAGATAGAAAATTTACAACTCTATCTAATAAACCATCATCATTAGAAGTTCCTCGACCAATTACCCGATAATTTCTTTTAGGACTATTAGCTAGAATAGCGGTTCTAGTTTGTCTTGATTGGAGTGTGGACAATCTAATTAATCGAGACATTTTAATCTAAATCCTTTACTCTCGGTCGTCTATTATAGTCTCTTCCAAATGGCTTGGTAGAATCAAGTTTTGATGATTTATTAGCAAAACCTAACTGCAAACTATTCAAGAAATCTTCTAATGTGTCCTTACCATTGGCATCTAAATCACTCATTAATTTGTCGGCATTTTTAATAATTGATTTAAGTTGCTCAGGTACATTTCCTTTTAAATCTAAATTCCGCCAATGAACAGCTTTGATAATTCTGGCAGCTTCAATTAAAATCTTTAACTGTTCTTCTAAAGAGTCCTCGTCATCATTAACTTCAATAGGAATTTTAATCTGAGAGTTTTCTATTGCCTTAGATAATGTCTGGTCATCTTCTTTTTCTAAAATCACACTAGGATTAAAGGTAAATTCTACCTCTTTAGATTTTTGAGTAGTTTTAAATCCTAAGTATTCTTGAATAGCTGTTAACAGATAATAATTCTGAATTGCTGTCTGTTTACTCATTCCTGTTTCAGCAATATTCTTAAGGCTTATAGTTAATAGAGCATTAACCAAAGCTTCATTCAAAAGAACCTTTCCTGTTAATTCTGCTAGGGTTTCTGCTAAATTAGGTAACTTGATATCTAAAGGTTGATTCCCTGTCTGAATTAAATCATTATCTTCGATTTGAATATTAATCGGAAATTGCCCCAATACCCCATCAAAGGCTTTAACTTGCCAAAGTAGAAAATCAACTAAAGATTGATTAGTTTCTATTAGTTCTAATTCTCCAGGTTCAGGTTCTTGTGTAAGATTTTTGGGGACAGCTATAGGATAATCATCCAATCCCAATCTTCTAAACGATTGAGCTAGTAAATTTCTCAGTAATTCAGGTAAATTTTTCGCTTCTACAGGTATTTCTTCTAACTTTGATTTATCGTAAGTATCTTGAACTGCTTGTAATAAATAAGATTCCCAACGAACTAATTTACCTTCTGTATCTCCTAAGATTAATTTATTAATATCTCTTTGTTTAGCCATCTTGACTTTATCTAAAACAATTTTATTAGGAGAATATACAGGAGCTTCAAACACAACTTCATAGTTCAATGGAACATTGTCAGAAATACCGATAAAAGTATTCATACTTGCAGAAGTAAAGTAATAAGCAAGGATTCTAATTAATTCTGCACCAAAAACTAAACCTAAATCACCAGCTAATCCTCTTAAGCTTTGAGGTAAAGCTAACACACAGGCATCAAAAAGAGATTGGTTAGAATCATCGTCTAAATATTTAGTAAACTGCTCTAGACCAACATCATTTAATTCTTTTATTTTCTGTCCTAAAGTTATATCTACAACTTGCCTAACCTTGGTTGGTTTATCAGTTACAGGATTATATAAAAGTCGACCAAATTCTTGATTCTCAATGGCTTGAGCTAAAGTAATTGATTCCCCTATTACTACCTTTGTCTCTGATTGCCCTAAAACTTCGGTTGTTTCTTGAATTACTAAATTGCTTGAAGGTTTTCTCGGATTGTTGATAAACCTATCGTCATTGGGGTCATAAATTCTTCTAGGAGGTTGATAAACAGGATTGGGTTCAGGCTCATCATTAAATTCAATATCTGGCTTAGGCTTATTCTGATAATCGTTATTAGCCTTTGGATCGTCTCCCCATTCCTTTTCTCTTACCCGTTTAATGATTTCCTCATCGCTTACAGTAGAACCTGCCCCTAACAGTCTCCAAATAGTATCAGCTAAAAAACTATAGCTAGTCCTTATTGCCTTATCAAAGTCAATTTTTTTCTCTATATCAGGTAATTCAAAAATCGGCTCGGGCATAATTTTTAATTCCCTTAGCTATTATTTTTCTTCTCTTCTTCTTCTTGCTTAACATCAATTTTGCTTCCTACCAATAAGCCAAGATTCAAGAGAATGATCATAAACATATCTGAGAGAGTGGGATTACCTGGCAGAGTACCAGGAACAGGGATAGGTAATTTTTGATTATTAGCTACAGTTACCTCTATCTCTTTTACTCCGATTGGTTGCCCCAAAGCTGCGAGAATTTCTTGTAACATTGCTTGGTTCTTTAATCCACAGATATGCGCTCCTGATGTATTTCTGGACATCATAGAAAGCATATAGAGAATGTCTAGAAGCATAGTGTTTATACCCTGATAACTAACTATTTGTTTCCCATCAGGACTAGGAACAACATTCGCCCCCGCGTCTTGTAATCCAAAAGCTCGATCTAAGTCTTCAAAAATTAAATGAAGCAGTTGAGGGATGTTTTCAACTAGAGCATAGCCACCTTGAGCTATTTCTGTCGGTTCTCCTGTAAAATTATCTGTGATGAACTTATTAGATTTGATTTCCCACGCTATACCGTCCCGTTCTTCGCTGCTTAATCCCCCTTCTTGACCTTGGGTATTCTCTCCATTATTCCTACCCCATTGGGCAATATTCCAGCCATTGGGGACAGTATCACCTTTCTCTATAATCTTTGATTGCCTAATCGATCTAATACTGCCATCGCTATTAACAGAAATACCAAGTACTCTAGCTATTCTCTCTACGTAATAACCAATATTAGAAACTCTTTGCTGTTCTGTACTTCCGTCTAGATAAGCAAACTTTCCTGCATCTAATGCTGCATGAATTTCTTTTATATCTTTCTTGATATCTTCTAAATCACAATTAGCCACTTTGTAACAATCCTCATGTGCTTGGACAATAAAATTATAAGTTTCCTGTTCATTATCCCTTGTT
>JASJEK010000420.1 GCA_030064915.1 Xenococcaceae cyanobacterium MO_234.B1 | reverse complement strand
ATCCTTCAATCAATAGTAAGAAAATAAAAGACCCTTAGCAAAATTCTCAGTAAGAACGAGATGTTATTAATTGTAAATATTTTGTAATATCAGTTAATATTGTTCCCATAAATTAATAACTTGGTAAATATCAAGGATTTCTGAGGGCTGAGGTATGAATTATGCGGTAAGATTACCTAAGCTAAAACGCATTTAAATTGGGTATTATGAAATAAAAAGAAAAAAGCTGTAATCCATATCCCTTCTGACTTCTGACTTCTGACTTGCTAAACCACTAGATACTGAAGCGATTAATAATGCACAACTTATCTCGAATCAACATTTTGTACTGTTTTAGTAAGGTGATTTTGGCTGCGAAATAAATGAGAATGTTCAGGATGATAGAGACGAGAGCGAGTATTGGTAACTTTGCTTAGTGCAGGACTAATAATATATAAAGTGGTGCGAATCAGATTATTTTTTTTGGTAACAGATGCCATATCTTCTAGATTTACAAGCCAGATTTTTTCATCTTGCCATCCGATACGAAAACAGATAGCTACGGTCGTATCTGGAGGATAGTATTGTAGGAGTTTTGCTTGAGATTTTTCTACATGACGGGCAGCTAAATATAGACAGAGACTAGCTTGGTGTGCAGCTAGGGAAGCTAAATCTTCAGTATCTGGTACGGCGGAGGCTTGACCGCTAACACGGGTTAAAATTATAGTCTGGACAAGTTCTGGTACTGTTAATTCGGTAGAAAGTTTGGCAGCAGCAGCTTGAAAAGCACTAATCCCAGGGATTAACTCAAAGGGAATTTCCGCTTCTAATAATTGCTGAATTTGTTCTGCGATCGCACTATACAGGGTTAAGTCTCCAGAGTGCAACCGTACTACAGTAAGATTTTGTTTTACCCGATCAATCATTACGGGGACTATTTCTTCTAGGGTTTTATTCCCTGTGGGAATTAACTCCGCATCAGGACGGACATCCTGTAAGATTTGTTTAGGGACAAGAGAATCTGCATAGAGGATGACATCTGCTTGGCACAAGATACGATAGGCTTTGAGGGTCAGTAATTCAGGATCGCCTGGACCTGCACCGATAATATACACTTTGGGGGTCATTGTTAGTAGTTCGGAGAGACGCGAAATTTCGCGTCTTTACGGAGTTCGGAGTTAATAGTTAGTAGTTAGTAGTTAGTAGTTAGTAGTTAATGGTTGATGGTTCATTACTTATTAGTTGAGATAACATCTGGTAAGGGACGTTTTATTACATAGAGCCAAATTAAGCCGAAAATACCGATAGAGATCGCCCCTAAACTGACTACTTGAGCGATTCTGAGAAATCCTAACATTAGACTGTCAGTGCGTAAGGCTTCAATCCAAAAACGACCAATACTGTAGGCTATGAAATAGACAAAAGTTAGAGTTCCTACTTTCAACTTGTTTTGATGTTTTAAGCCCCAAAAGAATAAAATTATTAAGAGGATAAATACTCCCATATTCCAGAGAGATTCGTATAAAAAAGTAGGGTGAAAGTAATCATAATTTATATATTCTAAAGGACGATTACTAGGAGGAATAAAGAGTTTCCAAGGTAAATTAGTTGGTCTGCCAAAAGCTTCGGAATTAAAAAAGTTTCCCCATCTACCGATCGCCTGTCCTAAAATCAGAGAGGGAACAACTAGATCGGTTAATTGCCACAGAGATACTTTCTTAATTCGGGCAAAAATTATTGTAGCAATCGTGCCACCAATTATGGCACCGTGAATAGCAATTCCTCCTTTCCAAATAGCAATAATATCTTCAGGACGATTGACATATTCTTGCCATTCAAATAAGACATAATAAATTCTGGCACAGGGAATTGCACCGATCACTAACCATATTGCTAAGTCTATTAATAATTCTGGATCGACTTGTCGTAATTTTGCTAAATTTTGGGAAACAGTAATACCAATTAATATTGCCGAAGCAATTAATAATCCGTACCATCGTATAGTAATAAAGCCAAAATCAAAGATGATTGGACCTGGAGATTGAAATTGAAAAGCGAAAAACATATTATCAACTTATAGGTTACAGTTTATAGTTACTAATTATATTTACTAAAGATAATCCATTCTCCTGCCACTTCCGCGATCGCACATCCTGGGAGTGTAGAAGTACGACTTTTATTAGGAGCAGAAATCAAACTGCAAACTGCTTCTATCTCTGCAAAAGTAGGATGTTGCTGGATAATTTTAGGGAGGAATTGACGAATAATTCTTCTTTGTAATGCTAAAGGAACATCTCTAAGGATATAGCGATTTAGTTGGTCATCTCGTCCTGCTTTTACTTTTATTAATAACTCTTGTGCCTGGGCTTCTAAATATTCTACATCAGCCTTTAATAACTCTGCGGTTTGAGCAAGTGAGTTTTCCACTTGAGGATTAAAATTATCTTGGAGATAAGGAATTAAATCACCTCTAATCCGATTACGAGCATATTTTTTATTTTCATTAACAGCATCTAACCAAATAGGTAATTGAAACTGATGACAAAATTCTAAAGTTTCTCGACGAGTAAAATCTAAAATGGGGCGAATTAATTGGATTTCTGGAGTCAGAAACCTTTGCCAACTCAGAGAACTTAAACCGTCAATTCCAGTACCACGAATTAAATTGTATAAAAAAGTTTCAGCGCGATCGCTTTTTGTATGGGCAGTAACAATATATTGAAAGTTATTTTCTTGAGCAATTTCTACTAAGGCTTGATATCGCCATTTTCTGGCTGCTGCTTCTGTTTCTGCTAAAGATTGGGCTACTTTGAGATAAAAAGGTAAGTTGTGAAATTGAGCCGTTTCTGCTACATGATCCGCTATTCCTGCATCGGTTGACCAACCATGATCGCAATGAGCTATAGCCAGATGCCACTGCCATTTATCTTTTAAATCTAACAGTAATTTCATTAAACATAAAGAATCTTGTCCCCCAGATAGGGCAATCAAAATTCGGGTTTGTTTTGGCAATAAAGATTTTTTTCTTAAGGTTTGATGTAGTCTGGCGTGGAATAGTGTCCAGCTATAGCTTTTCTCCATAGGGTTTTGTAAAATTTGTGTAATAAAATTTAAAATATATTCATTGTTGTAAATAATTCTAAAGCTTTGCACTTGTTACACGAGATCAATATAGTTTTTTCCCAAATAGTTTCCGCAATGGAAATAGTACTATTTTTTTCCATTGGGGGGATACCTTTAATTATTCTGTGGATGATCGCAGGAGGAATCTTTTTTACCCTCAGATATGGTTTTATTAGTCTGCGAGGATTTAAAGAAGCGATCGCCATTGCTACAGGAAAATATGAAACAGAAGGAGAGGGGGAAGTATCTTCCTTTCAAGCTTTAGCTACTGCTTTATCGGGGACAGTAGGATTAGGGAATATTGCAGGAGTTGCGATCGCAATCCAAGTGGGAGGCGCAGGGGCGGTTTTTTGGATGAGTGTGGCTGCTTTCTTAGGGATGTCGAGTAAGTTTGTCGAATGTACTCTAGGATTACAATACCGCCAAGTTAACCCTGATGGTACAGTAGCAGGGGGACCCATGTATTACCTAGAGAAAGGTTTGGCTGATTTGGGTTTTGCCAAGTTAGGGAAGCTACTGGGAGTTATTTTTGCCCTGTTTTGTATCGGTGCTTCTTTTGGTGGCGGAAATATGTTTCAAGTCAACCAGTCTTTTGCTGCTTTAACTGCTTTGTTTCCTAGTTGGGAGAGTTATAACTGGGTATTTGGTTTAACTGTAGCATTGTTAGTGGGGTTAGTAATTATTGGAGGAATTAACCGCATTGGAGTGGTTACTAGTAAGTTAGTTCCGTTGATGATCGGAATTTATTTAATGGGTTGTTTTTGGGTAATTGGTAGCAAAATTACAGCAGTACCAGAGGCAATTATAACGATCTATCAATCAGCTTTTTCTGCCAATGCTATAGAAGGTGGTTTAGTAGGATTATTAATCTTAGCAATTCGTCGCAGTGCTTTCTCTAATGGTGCTGGTATGGGAACGGCTGCGATCGCTCATTCCGCTGCTAAAACTCAAGAGCCAATACAAGAAGGATTAGTAGCCATGTTAGAGCCGTTTATTGACACTATTGTGATCTGTAACTTAACCGCTTTAGTAATAGTTTTGACTGGTAGCTATGGAGTCAATATTCCCTCAGATATTAATGGCTCAGAATTAACTGCTTTAGCTTTTTCCCAGGTGCTTAGTTGGTTTCCCTATCTCTTAGCAGTGATAATTTTTCTGTTTGGTTTTTCTACTACTGTGGCGTGGAGTTACTACGGTGAAAAATCTTGGGTTTATCTATTTGGCGAGCGCAATACTTTTATTTACAAGGGTGTCTTTTTAATTTGTATTTTTATTGGGGCGGTAGTCAATCTGGGAGTGGTAGTAGAATTTAGCGACATGATGTTATTAGCAATGGCTGTACCTAATCTAATTGGCTGTGTTTTGTTATCGAACAAAGTCGCCAAAAGATTAAAAAATTATCAGTTAAAACGAATCCTAGAATCTAAAATAACGTGAGGCGCGGAGAGACGGGAAATTTGAGTAGGGGCGATTCGCGAATCGCCCCTACCGAGATTTATCGGAATGGGTGCAAGATATCTAATCAGTAACGCCCTTTTGGTAAGTAACCAGAAGGCTGAGGGGGTTTCGTTTTGGGAGTGGATTCTCTTCCTACCCAGACTAGGGGTATGCTCAATATACCGAGTAGCATGATCACGCCAGAAATTAGCCAGATTGTAACTCTACTGGGTTGATAGCTTTCTTGCTCGATTTGCCAATAAACTCGGTTATAACGCAAGGCTGCTAATCCTACAACAATAACTCCTGCAATGACTAAACTCATGCCTAAGATTTCGGAATTAACTAGAGAGTAGTTTTGTACTAAATTTTGTGTCGTTACAGTTTGGAACTGACGCAGGAATAAACCAAAACGAGCGATCGCCAAACCAAACCCGATCAGAGAAATAGAAGTACGAAGCCAAGCTAAAAAAGTGCGCTCATTAGCTTGATGCTCCCTTTGACGAGGGTTTTTACCCTGTTTTGTCATTACTACTTAACCGTATATAGCACTCACTAAATATAACAGAGTATTATCCACAGTCTGCCCCAAAACGCGATCGCTTGCTAGTTGCTGAAAAAAGGATTTTTTTGTTGACTTTTTGTTTACCTTTAAGTCAGCGTTACACCGCCGTAAAACGACGGTGCCTGCGGGGGAATGGGGCTAGAACATAACAGTTAACCGTTAGAGTTACAAAAGATAAATCCCACAAGCCCCCTTCCCCGACCGCATTCCGCGGTCAC
>JASJEK010000419.1 GCA_030064915.1 Xenococcaceae cyanobacterium MO_234.B1 | reverse complement strand
GGAAGTGCAAAAGGCAGCCGAAGAAGCAGCTCCTTATGTTCCTATTATTGAGGCTGTCTTATCGGGAACACGCCCTCTTAATAGCTCAGAAAGAGAAATTGCCAGAGACAAGAAATACGCTAAAGTTATTTCCAGGTTAGGAGAAATGGTGGCTTCCCAGTCTGACTATCGAGAAAGTTGCACCGGGAATGCCCAACTGATTCTCAATGCGATCAGCTGGCAGTGTGAACAGGGAGTTAAGGCTGACCATAAGAGCCAAAGCATTGATGTCGATCAAGTCGAGGAATAAGATGAGGTGGATCTGGGGACACCCTTAATCTATAATTTCAACTTGAGCTTCAATAAATTAACTCCAGAAATTATTCAAAAGGTTTGGGGTTAGGAACTAACAGAACACTTTCACTCTTTCGAGTTATGGCTTTAAAACCCTGTAAAGTTTGCGGTACACTCAATGCGGAAGGAGTTGATACTTGTTTAAGTTGCGGTCACGATCCAGAAGGAAGCAAAAGACCCGCGATTTTTCGTTATATTGCGATCGCTATAGTAGTTTGTTTGGCTATACCTCTTATTTCAGGATTGTTTAACTGGATATTATGGCAATTAAAGCCCAAGACTCCCAAACCTAACCCATCTAAAGTTTCTCTGGTATTAAATGAGATCCCTGATCCCCTAAAAAAAATCTAGGTAAATCTGGGCAGCCTTCTCTGAAACTATTGATTTGTCGCCCTCGGTTATCGACGCTCCGCGGGCGGATTTTACAAATATTTAACCAAAATTCGACCATTCAACCGCCCGCTCCGCGGGCGGCTGCCCAGATTTATCCAGATTTATTGGAGCCCAGGTTAAGAGCAAAAACCAAAGTCGCAAAAAGCGAGCTTCATTCATCTTAACAATGAGAAGGAAAGACAAATGTTAAAATAGTGTTTAACAATTTTTTTTTGTTATCTTTAGAATAATCCTAGATCGTTCTCTAGTCAAAATTTATTTGATTAAACAAAAAATGATTAAGGCAACTCTTCTCATTCTAGAAGAACATTCTAGAAGAAAAACGATTTAACTTAACAAAAATTATTTTTGTTAAGTTAAATAAACCGCGTCTACCTTGAGACCTGGAGTTTCCAGAAGAGTGCTAAGAAGCCTATAAACCTTGACCTGTAAGCTTTTAAGTCATCTACTCAAAACTACGGGTTTCAAACTAGACGCGG
Organism: Xenococcaceae cyanobacterium MO_234.B1; assembly: GCA_030064915.1. Classification (GTDB taxonomy): domain Bacteria; phylum Cyanobacteriota; class Cyanobacteriia; order Cyanobacteriales; family Xenococcaceae; genus JASJCP01. The sequence goes on along the minus strand of JASJEK010000419.1, from coordinate 4,877 downwards.
TTTAGCTCCTAGTGCTTCTCTGCTAAAATTTTAGTTGTGCGCTCAAAGAAATCGCTCCTAGAACACCGATTCAGTATTTAAAATTTCTTAACATTGGGAAATAAGTAAGCGCTGAAACCCCTGTTTTTATATTCAATGTTTCGTCTTGTAATATAAAAAAAATGATTACTGAATCGGTGTTCTAGTAAAGGTTAAAGCAATTATCATGGCAGATCCCACCCAAACTGAACAACAAAGCTCAGTTAACACCATTCTTTTTGCTGAAACAGTAGATCTTGAAAATGAACCACAATACATAGTCACTAAAAGAGCATTAATTATAGAAGTTCTTAATTTTCAAGGATGTTTTAATGCAGAGCTTTTAGCTCCAATTCCTAATATTAGAGAAGAATGGATAACTTTAATTCAGTTTCAGAGTGAGCATCTTCTGAGTCAATGGCTGAATTCTGAAGCATACATTCAGGCAGCTTCCCGAATAGAACCTTACATTAATACACAAAGAAAACAGTTTTTATCTAATTTTAATCAACAAGTATCCTTTTTAATAACTACCACAGTTCGTCCTGAAAATGAAGAAAAGTGGTTAAGCTGGGATTCTAAAATCAATCAAGCAATGAGGACCTTTCCGGGATTTGTTGGTTCAGACATACAACCATCAACCATAAAACAGAAAGGAGATAATAAAACTTGGATCGTAAATTTTCAGTTTGACAGCTTAAAAAACCTCAGAAATTGGTTAGATTCTCCTGAGAGAGCCAGACTAATGGAAGAAGGCTCAGGCTTATACGAATCATCGGTTTTTAGCCAGGTGTCTAGTGGTTTTGGCAGTTGGTTTGATATGAAGAGCAAGGATGGTACTGGTGTTGCTTCTTGGAAGATGCCTTATGTTGTGGAAATGGCTCTGTATACAATGTTAATAGGACAAGCATTTCTAACACCGTTTGTAAACGAATGGTTTGTCTTGCCAGTGGCTCTGTTAATCAACTCATTTTATGGTTGTTTTTTAATGCACTATTTTCTGGTACCTGGGTTCCAAAAATTGATGAATTTTTGGCTTCTTCCTAAACATAATGAACAGAAAAAAATCAATCCTATCGGAATTGTTTTATGTTTAATTTACTTGGTAGGATTAGCATATTTTTCTGTGAAAGTTCTATTTGCTTAACTATTTGATACTAATATACCTCACTTATTTGAGAAAACCTATAGCAATTCTCGCTCCTTATGAGGTGCGTCTCAATTAACAATTAACGCTCAACAATTAACAAAAACCAGGGTATTAAAGGGTATTAAACTGTACCTCACCCTTTATGAGAACCGCTATATATCTCAATTAATTGTATTTTTCTCTAACAATTATGTTCAGCTCTTGGTTTCTGATCTCTCTTGCTAATGATGCCCATCAATCAGAAGCAGGGTCTGCCTTGAAGGTATTACTAGTAGGGGAAGGATTGCTGCATCACGTTGCCTTTGGCATCAAGATTATTCTAGAGTTTTTAGCAATTTTGATTATTTTAATCGCTTCTTTTGGGTCTATAAAAAAGCTGCTGCATTTTTCTTCCCGAATATCCAGAGCTAAGGTGATAACTACCCTGCGTTTAGAGTTAGCTCGCTCACTGGCACTTTCACTGGAGTTTCTCTTGGCAGCAGATATTGTGGGTACAGCCGTTTCTCCTGATTGGGATGCCTTGGGAAAATTAGGGGCGATCGCTTTTATTCGGACCTTTTTAAATTATTTTCTGGAAAAAGAGGTAGAAGAATTACAAAAGACAAAAGATATATAGCTAAATCTGATGCTTAAATTCTTCAGTAGCTCTGTGACTTCCTCCCTCAATAAATTGAGGGCTTATTGAAGAACGCGATCGCTAATATGTTTTAGTTTATGAGTTTTAGTTTATGAGTTTGAGGTACTTTATGAAAAGCATTAATCTAATTTTCTTTTACAGCATTGTTTTGGCAATTGTAGGCATTGTGGAAACGGTTGCTCCTAACCAAGCATATTCACGTGAGCAAACAGTGGCTCTGTGTCAAGGTAGGCGTAATACTGTTCGTATTTATAAGCAGAATAGAAAATTACTCATGCGTGCTTTTGACCAGAGAGATAGGATCCTATGGTTGAATTCTCCTGTGACAGAAGAACCTAACCCTGAAGGGACTAATTTTATCAATATCGCAGGAGAGCAAACTGTTAGTATTTTTGTAGCCCGCAATGATAATTACTGTTCGATTACTATTGGTACTCAGGCACCTGAAACAGGAAAGCTTTTAATAAGAGGAACAACTCAGGGACAAAGGCCAAACTCAGGATATAGCGTTCGGGAGCAACGGAGAATTAACAACGCGCTAGGCTCGTGGGGCAAAAATTGTCAGAACAAAGTCCTGAGCTTATTTAGCTCCAATCTTTCTATGGCAGATATTCAAGTTGAAGTGGGAGCAACTTTTCAGCAATCTATTGATGCTGGGTACATAACTTATAACGACCTGCGTCGGGACGGAGCTAGCTTCAATTGGTCAGTTCCTCAGAAGAATATCAGAGGCTATTGCAATACTGATGGCCAAGGTTACGTCACAGAGTTCAAAATATTTTAATGTCTCAAAAATAAACAAAAAACATAAAACTAACGTAGTGGGAGGAGCAAGATCAATGTCTCATTGGCTCTGGCAAGTTTTCCAAAAGACTCCAGTTGTTTTGGGGACTTACTTATTAGTTCAATCATTTTTTTTGTAGTTGTAAAGTAGTAATTTTCCCCGGTTTAATACTACAGTTTTGTTGATTGTAAGTATTAGGATTACTGGTATCTTGAGTTTCTAAACAATCTACAGGACGAACTATCTCAAGTGATAAGTCTCCTGTCAAAGATAGTTGGGCCATTTCTCCATAGCACTCATAGCATCGTAGAATGATCTCGTCTGTAGTGTTGGCTTTTACTGCCATTAAAATCAGGTTTGGTGCTGACAAGTCGAGAAACTTGCCGACAGGAGGTAAGTTGTTTTTGATAGGTTCTTTTTTAAGGAGGCTTTTTTGAATAGTTACTATTTGTAGTGGTAAATTAAATTCATAACTTTTGTGGACAGTTCTGGCTTTTTCCCAACCTTGAGCATGGGGATAAATACCATAGGTAAATTGATGTTTTCCCTGGTCTGCTTTGGGGTCAGGCCAAAGAGGAGAACGTAGTAAAGTAATGCGTAATTGATTGGGTTTAACATCATAACCGTATTTACAATCATTAAGCAGACTTACACCATAGTTTTGCTGATTATCAGTTAGATCAACCCATTTTAACGCTGGTACTTCCCACTGCGCTTTTTCTGCTTCGGTTTGAGGTTTGGTAGTCCGTTTTATTGCCCCACAAGCTGTTTCATAGGTAACATAATCGCTTTCTATAGTTAGAGGAAAACTGGCTTTTACTAAAACATGAGTTTCTTGCCAATCTACTATTGTTGCTATTTTCAGGATTGGTGATTTTTTATCTAAAATATAGTCTTGAGTGAATTTTGATTCCCCTATAATTCTTATTACCCGAATCTTGTTTCTGATTGAACCTTGTTCGAGCCATTGAATAGATTGTAATTTAGCTGGAGGTAAAGGATATTGTTCATAGTTAGGGTCGATATTCCAAGCATCCCAATATTGTCCTTCATCTGTAAAAGCTTGTAGCTGATTTCCTGGTTCTGATAATATCTCTCTCTGATTTATCTTGTCGTAAATACTATCTGAATTTCCTGTACTAGAATTGACTATTACTTTCAAATATTCATTTTCTAAAACCCAATCTGGAGGCAGTTTTTTTTGCATCCACATTGGGCGCAAGCCTTGCGCCCCTACTTTTTTTACTCCCCCAAGCCAATAAACTCTATAGCCAACAGAAGGGATATCTTTAGCTAAGAAAAGCAATTGTTTATCTTGAGTATGTTGATAGTTAACTAGGTTTCCTTCTAAGTCATAAACTTGGCAAAGTTGACCATCTGTAAGGATAGATAGTACTTGCGATCGCATCCAATTTAAAGCATTAAAAATTACGATAGGCTTAGCATCAGGAACGGGAGGAGGAGGTAAGTCAATACAAGAAGCAATTGCTACTAAAGATTGCTGTAAAATATGCTCTCCTATTTCTATAGCTTGTTGCCATTGTTCATTGGCTTCAATAAAAACTTCAGGGATAGATGTCCCAGGAAGGATGTCATGAAATTGATTAAATAAGACTTTCTTCCACGCAGTTTCTATTAATAGTTGCCAGGGTTGACGATGAGGCACGCCGAGCGAGAGGGATGCCGGACGCGAAGCGACTACCGTAAGGTCACTTGGTGAACCATAGACAATCGAAGCTTTGAGGTTTCCGAACCTTGTGCAATCATCGTGTTGACTTTTTGATTCTTTTATAATATTCTTATTACAGTGGGAAAAGAGTGCGTCCAGCAGCCTGTCCTTGCAGATAAGACTAGCGATAGTAGCAAACAACTCTCCCTGATAAAGTAATCCTTCACAATAACGATTAAATCTTTTTTGCTCTGCGTGGGTGGTATAGCAACCACGATGGAGTTCTAGATACAGTTCACTTTTCCAGACAGGAAATGGTGATGGGTCTTCCTTGTCTTCAAAGTTATCTTGACTGTCATCCCATAATTGCGCGAAGCTTTTAGACTCTGGAGACACCAATGTCTCTCTGTCTCCCTTGTCTCCTTGTCTCCTTATCTCCTTGTCTCCTTGTCTCCTTATCTCCTTGTCTCCCTTGTCTCCTTGTCTCCCTTGTCTCCTTGTCTCCCTTGTCTCCTTGTCTCCTTGTCTCCCAGTCTCCCTTTGACTGATAGTATCTAAATATTCAGTTGCAGTAGTAAATTCTATCTGAGGGAAAAAAGGAGAGTTATGCCACTTTGTT
>JASJEK010000105.1 GCA_030064915.1 Xenococcaceae cyanobacterium MO_234.B1 | reverse complement strand
GTAGGATATCAGCCTACTCTTGGTACTGATGTAGGTGACTTACAAGAACGTATTACTTCCACCAAAGAAGGTTCAATTACTTCTATTCAGGCTGTATATGTACCTGCGGATGACTTAACTGACCCTGCACCTGCAACTACTTTTGCTCACTTAGACGGTACTACTGTACTTTCTCGTGGGTTGGCTTCTAAAGGGATTTATCCTGCTGTAGATCCTTTAGATTCTACTAGCACCATGTTACAACCCAGCATTGTAGGAGAAGAACATTACAATACCGCTCGTGGGGTACAATCTACCCTACAAAGATATAAAGAGCTACAAGATATTATTGCCATCTTGGGATTAGACGAACTTTCTGAAGAAGACCGTCTTACTGTAGATCGCGCTCGTAAAATTGAGCGTTTCTTATCTCAGCCTTTCTTCGTAGCAGAAGTATTTACTGGTTCACCTGGTAAATATGTAACCATCGAAGATACTATTAAGGGTTTCCAAATGATCCTCAATGGTGAACTTGATGACCTTCCTGAGCAAGCTTTTTATCTTGTAGGAGACATTGAAGAAGCTAAGGCTAAAGCTGAGAAGTTAAAAGCTACTGCTTAGAATAGTTAACAGTAATCAGTAAACAGTGAATAGTGGATTTTTTAGCTTTTTATATAGCGTTAAATCTTGTTGCTGATAACTGATTACTGAATCACTGGTAAATGATAACTGATAACTGATAACTGATCACTGTTAACTGAAAAAGATGGTATTAAATTTAAAAGTAATTACTCCAGATCGTACTGTCTGGGACGATAAGGTAGAAGAGATAGTTCTACCCAGTACTACAGGACAATTAGGAATTCTCTCTGGTCACGCACCTTTGCTAACTGCTGTAGGTATCGGCGTGATGAGAGTCCGCCCGGGAAAAGACTGGGAAGCGATCGCTCTTTTAGGCGGTTTTGCTGAAGTAGAAAATGACGAAGTTAAAGTACTAGTCAATGGTGCTGAAATGGGGGAAGCAATTGACTTAGAATCTGCTCGTTCGGAACTACAGTCTGCCCAGAGTGGTTTGGAAGCAGCAGAGAAAGGAGATAACCGCCTTGAGAAAACCCGCGCCACTCAAGCTTACAAAAAAGCCAGAGCGCGTTTTCAAGCTGCGGGTGGGATGGTTTCTGCTTAGATACCTCAAAAGAATCAGGGCAGAATTAAAATCAAGCTGCCCTGAACTCCGTACAGACGCGAAATTCGAGGTACTCTGAACTTCGGTTTTAGTTAGTTCCTGAAAACACTACATCAGGGAACTTTGCCTGAGCCTGTAGCATACTAGTACTCTTGCCGTGTTCTTGCCAAAAATTAATTACTTCTGTAGCTTTATTAAGAATGCTAATGCGTTCTTCTTCAGAAATCCAATGTTTAGCTTCTAGTTCGTCTTTGAGTTGTTCCCAGGCATCATTACGAGGCCAGAAGAAATAAGCAGTCAAGGGGCTTGTTCCTTTACCAACTACTTGATCTACCGCGATCGCAACATCTTTATCTAACCAAAGAATTTTTAAGGTAAATCTGGACTCCAATTACGCCTCCAAGCTTTTGTAACCAATAATTTTAGATAATTTTGCACTGCTCATTATAACAAATACTGTCATGGAAAAAGATAAAATGTTCGCGGTAGTGGTCTTTGATATTGATGGAGTAATCCGAGATGTGAGTCAATCCTATCGTAGGGCGATCGCAGATACCGTATCAGAATTTACATCATATGCCTATCGTCCAACGATGGAAGATATCGACACTCTAAAATCAGAGGGAATCTGGAATAATGACTGGAAAGCTTCAGAGGAGTTAGTCTATCGCTATCGGGAAAACCAAGGAGACAACAGAGACAGTATTAGCCTTGACTATCAGGAAATTGTTGATTTCTTTCAAGAGCGATATCGGGGAAATAACTATGATGGTTATATTGCTACTGAGCCTTTATTATTATCTCAAGAATATCTGACTCATTTGACTCAAAATAATATTGGTTGGGGCTTTTTTAGTGGTGCGACCAGAGGCTCGGCGGAGTATGTTCTAAAAACACGCTTGGGATTAGAAAATCCTATTCTGGTGGCGATGGAAGATGCACCAGAAAAACCTGATCCGACAGGATTATTTGCTGCTATTACTCAGATTGAATCTGCAATATTAGAAGATAGTCTGGCACCTATTATTTACGTCGGGGATACCGTAGCGGATATTTACACTGTCAACAGAGCCAAAGAGCAACAGCCAACCAGAAACTGGATTGCCGTGGGGGTTTTACCACCTCATGTCCAGACTTCCCCTGAAAAGAAACAAAACTATGGAAAAAAACTGGAAATTGCAGGAGCAAAAGTAATTATAGATAATGTAGAGCGGTTAAACAATCAGTTTATTGCTGAATTAGCTAGTTAAACTTCAAAAATTATCAATTATCAGTTATCAATTATCAATTAGTCACTGATACATTGTTAGGAGTGTAGAGAGTTAGGAGTGTAGAGAGTTAGGAGTGTAGAGAGTTAGGAGTGTAGAGAAAAGTTTGCTTTCCTACCCAAGTAGTTGTAGCATCGATGGCACAACTACATCCTGCCATAAGATCGGCTGCTTGTCGTGCTTGATGAGGTTGAAGATAAGCTAAATTCAAAATCACTGTTTTGCGCTGTTTGAGCGTATCTAGTATGGGTAAGATTTCCTCTTGGGATTGTGGTTCGAGAAAATAAAGAGCAGTCTGTTGAGTAGAGTGTAAACTCATCTGTTTTGTAGTGTTGATTTCTACTTCCACATAGTACATAATAATTTAAAATAGTGCAAGCGATCTAATCTATTTACCCACTGTACCAAATAGAGGCAATTTGCTCGGCAATCGCTGTTCCTTGGGATAACTCTGTTTCACTTAAGACTCTTGTCACATGACCGAGTTTTCTGCCTGGACGAGATTCTGTCTTACCATACCAATGAAGATAAGTATTAGGAAGACTAGAAATCAGACTGCGTTTTGCTTGATAATCTTGTTGTGAGGTTTCATATCCCAATAAATTCACCATTACTGCACCAGCAGACTTGAGGGAAGGAGAGATTAGGGATAAATCTGCAACAGTACGTAACTGCATTTCAAACTGAGATACATTGCACCCATCAAGGGTATAGTGTCCCGAATTGTGGGTACGGGGTGCTATTTCATTGACTAAGACTTGATTATCTTTGGTTAAGAATAGTTCGATGCCACAGATACCCACAACTTGTAATTTTTCTACTAGAGTTTGGGCGATCGCATTAACTTGTTCTATGACTTCCGAGGTAACATCGGCAGGAACAATAACCCAGTGACAAACTTGATTTTTTTGGTAGGTTTCGACTACGGGATAAATAATTATTTCCCCTGATACATTTCTCCCTACCATCACTGCTAACTCTTTAGTGAAAGGGATAAATTCTTCTAATAGCATAGGAGAACAATTAAATCCTCTCCAAGTTGCAGACAATTCTTGATGGTTTTGTAAAATAAATGTTCCCTGTCCATCATATCCATGACGACGGGCTTTAAGCACCACAGGAAACTCAGATACACTATCCAAATCCGCCTCTGAAGATAAAGCCGTAAACTGCGGTACAGGTAAACCAATAGTTTGTAAATAGGAACGCTGATCGTATTTATCTAAAAGAGGTGCCAGACTATCTAGACTAGGACGAAAACAAACACCTTGAGCAGCTAAAGATTGTAACTGCTGAAGATTGATAAATTCATTTTCAAAAGTAATTACATCGCAAAGATTAGCTAATTTCGCCGTAGCCAAACTATCATCTATGGGAGCTAAGATAACATCAGTAGCGCGACTTACTGCTGGGTCAGTTTGCTGGGGAGTTTGTATAATTAACTCTAAACCTAGGTCTGCTGCTGCTTCTCCCATCATCCATGCCAATTGACCACCACCAATAACACCAACCCTTTTGATATTCATAGTTCAAATTTACGTTAATTACTAATCGTAGCAAGTAACTAATTACCTATTACCCAATCCCCAATCTGCAATCCCTAATCCCCAATCTAATTTTATGTGAGTTCGACGAAACTAAAAAACTGAAATTTTTCGAGTTTTGGTGGTGGTTGGATATCCCTGAAACCCTCATTATTTCATTCAAAAAATCATAACTACAAACTCCGAACTACGAACTCCGAACTCACGTTAATTTTGTAATTCTTCTTCTTTGCTTTTCAAAGACTGTTCTAGCTGTTGCAATTCTTCCCGACGGGTTTCTATTTCCAGAAAACGACGATTTAACTCTAGGTTTTGCGCTGTAATCTCTTGTCGCCATTGCTCTATCTTATGTTGCTCTTCGGCAATAAACTGGGGATTAATGGCATTTTTAGTAAGATATTGCTGCAAAATAGTGAGAATCCAATCTTTAGCTTCTTTAATACTCACTACTGTACCATTTTGTTCTTTCTCTACTAAGACTAATACTCCTTCTTGGAGAGAAATATCTTGATTCAGAGTTAAACTTTCTGAAGTATTTACTTGCCATATATTGTCAGCAGTTTCATAAGCAAGTATCTGTAATTCAGTCTCGCCTGATGATGGTTGTTTTTGAACTTGCGCCAGATATAACATAGCTAAATAGATACTTCTGTCATCAAAAATAGAGAGTTTTAAGTCAGTAGTTGAAAAATCAAACAGTCAATGACTACAAAATGCGGTTAGCGTTACTCTATCTTTTACGATAGAATAACCCTGATTAAATGGTTTATTCAAGACGTTTCAGGCGATCGCGTAATATTTCTGCTTGAATTTCTGCTTCTTTTAGGGAGTCTTTGGCAGCTTGAATCACATCTGCCGGTGCTTTATTAACGAAACCTGGATTTTTTAGACGACCAGATAAAGATTTGATTTCTTTTTCGACTTTCTCAAGATTCTTCTGCAATTTACTTTTTAATGCGGAAATATCCACAATACCAGTTAGAGGAACAATAGCCTGTACTGTGCCATAAACACCAGCAATTACTTGCCCTGGGTCTTCTGCTAAGGTTTTAGTAATAGTGAGATTTTCTACTTTGACAATATCTTTAATATAGTCAGATACAGGTTGCAAAGTCTTCATTTCTGTCTCGCTTTCGGTTTGTAAAATCACGGTAATTTTTGCCCCTGGTTTAATTCCCGCTTCGGCGCGGAGATTGCGAATAGTGCGAATTACCCCAAAGACGAGTTCAAAACTTGCTTCTATTTGAGGTTGAATTAGATCCGTACCACCTTTTGGATAAGACTGTAAAGCGAGGGTATTTTCTCCATCAGATAAGGTTAGAGTTTGCCAAATTTCTTCTGTAATATGGGGCATGAAGGGATGGAGTAATTTGAGAGTCCCTTCCAGAACATATGCTAAAGTTTGTTGCGCTATTTTACAGCTTTTAGAGGTTTTATCTTGCCACAAGCGAGATTTAACTAACTCGATATACCAATCACAAAAATCTCCCCAAATAAAGTTATAGAGTCCGTTGGCTGCTTCTCCTAAACCGTAAGCTTCAATATACTCTCTAGTCTGTTTTACGGTTTGATGGAAACGAGATAATATCCAGCGATCTGCCAGAGGCAGATCTGGCTTCGCCAGCGCGCTTAACTCTAAAGAATCAGTATCAACAGAGACAACTTTCTCCCAGTCTCCTAGTCGCCCCTTCTCCCCGTCTTGGTTAAGATTCATCATCACAAACCGCGCAGCATTCCACAGCTTGTTGGCGAAGTTACGGGAAGCTTCCACAGAAGAAGATTCATCTTTTTTGCGGTCATAATCGAAACTAATATTTTGCCCTGCGCCAGCTACCTTTTTAATTAGGGTAAACCGCAACGCATCCGCACCATATTTATCAATCATTAATAGGGGATCGATGCCGTTATTTTTGGTCTTGGACATCTTCTGTCCTTTCTCGTCTAATACCAAGCCGTGAATATAAACATCACCAAAAGGCATTTGATCGGTAAAATGACCACCCATCATAGTCATACGGGCGACCCAGAAAAAGATAATATCAAATCCTGTAACGAGAGTAGATGTAGGATAATAGGTAGCTAAATCGGTGGTATTGTGAGGCCATCCCATAGTGGAAAAGGGCCATAAACCTGAAGAAAACCAAGTATCTAAGACATCAGGGTCTTGTTTTAAGGTAATATCTGCCCCATACTCAGCTTGAGCCTTTTCTTGGGCTTCCGCTTCACTTTTGGCTACGACGAAAGGAGTATGATCCGTAATTTCCCCCTCGGTTTCTGAAACTACATACCAAGCAGGAATTTGATGACCCCACCACAACTGACGGGAAATACACCAATCTCTGATTTTTACTAACCAATCCCGATATACTTTTTTCCAGCGTTCTGGAATATAATGGGGTTCATTTTTATTGTCGAGGAAATCTAAGGCTTTTTTCCCTAAAGATTCCATCTTGACAAACCACTGAGTAGATAAGAGAGGTTCAACGGCTACTTTACCGCGATCGCTGAAAGGAACACTGTGGCGATATTCTTCTATCTTTACTAATACCCCTAACTCTTTTAGTTTCTCAACCACATTCTTCCTGGCGACAAAGCGATCCTGTCCTACAAACTCCCCTGCATTCTCATTGAGAGTACCATCCTTATTCATAATGTTGATCATGGGCAAATTGTGTCTTTGTCCCATCTCAAAATCATTCAGATCGTGGGCTGGCGTAACTTTTACACAACCTGTACCAAACTCAGGATCGACTAATTGATCTGTAATAATCGGAATTTCTCGACCCACAATAGGTAAAGTAAGAGTTTTCCCAACTAAATGCTTGTAGCGATCATCATCAGGATTAACCGCAACTCCCGTATCCCCTAGCATCGTTTCAGGACGAGTGGTAGCAACTTCTAGATACCCGCTACCATCAGTAAGAGGATAGCGAAAATGCCATAAATGTCCATCAACCTCTTGATTTTCAATTTCTACATCCGATACTGCCGACTCAGAAGCAGGACACCAATTTACTAAATAATTACCACGGTAAATCAGCCCCTCATCATATAAACGCACAAAAGCTTCCTTTACTGCTTCGGATAAGCCTTCGTCCATAGTGAATCTTTCCCTTGTCCAATCAACAGATACACCCAGACTTCTTAACTGATTGACAATGCGATCGCCAGACTGTTCTTTCCATGCCCACGCCCGTTTAAGATATTCCTCTCTTCCTAAATCTTTACGGGTTTTACCTTCTGCTTTTAGCTGTTTATCTAGTATCGTACTAACAGCAATACTGGCATGATCTTTTCCTGGCAACCATAAAGTATTCCGTCCAATCATTCTGTGGTAACGAGTTAGGGTATCAATGAGAGACGCTTCAAAGGCGTGACCCATATGTAAGCTACCCGTAACATTGGGGGGCGGTATTACAATACAGTAAGGTTCACCTGGATGATCTGTGTTCGCTTTAAATACTTCTCGTTCTTCCCAATACTTTTGCCACTTAGCTTCTGTAATAGTTGGATCGTATTGGGTAGATAAATTGGATTGATTGGCAGTCATGGATAGAGGAATGTTTAACAAAAAAATAGACAAATGGCAATAAGCAACTTCCTATTGTATCGGTCATTGCTGTTTCTGTCCTTAGCTTTACGAACTCTTTTAAAATTTGACCAATAATTAAGGCTTCCTGAAAAATCTTAAACCATTGAATATATAAGGTTTTCAGCACCTTGAGGGATGGTAAGTTGCCAGAAAAATCGCGCTTTATGTCGCAAAACCCTTGCAATTAAACCCTTGCACTTACACAGTATTATGTACCGTATTATGTACCGTTTTCTACCAGCCAGAAAACAGTCGGTTGACCAATTCCAGTTTTCCTCTGAGAAAAAAATCTTGAGAAATTGTCAGGTTAAGATTTTCTTAGTGTAACAATAACTGTTTTTTTGGGAATATTAGTGAGAGTAATTATTCATTTCTGGGTTTCTCATTATGATGGAGCTAATTCAACAGTTAACTAGTAATTTAGATGTTGATGAAAATCAAGCTAAAGGTGGTGCAGGATTGATCTTTCAATTAGCACAACAGCAACTTGGAGACAGTGAATTTGCCCAAGTAGCCAGTGTTGTTCCTGGTATGAGTGATTTAATGGGTGCTGCACCTGCTGCTGGAGGTGGTCTAGCTGGTGCTATTGGTGGCTTGGCTGGCGCTTTTGGCGGCGGTGGTAAAGTTGCTAGTCTAGCAGCTTTGGCTGGTGGTTTTGGTCAGTTAGGTTTAAAACCTACTATGGTTAGTCAGTTCGTTCCAATAATCCTTTCTTTCGTTCAGAATCAAGGTGGGGACGGAGTAAAAGATCTTCTAGCTCAAGTATTAAAGTAGATATCTCTTTTTTTGCGTTGTGTAAAAATAGTTATAGCAACCGAACGATAGATTAGGACAATAATATTGGACAATAATATTGAATATATCCCGCGAATCGCCATTCGCCCTTACGGGATTTATGCATCCTAACCTTTGCTTCGACCGCTATAAAGTTAGAGCAGTGACCTTGGATTACTGCTTTCTTTGTTTTGCTGCAAATTTTGATTATTGCTAATCAACTACCTAATTCTTGAGAACGATGATAAGAGGCTTTTACTGCTTCTATCGCAGCAGCACGAAACCCTGCTCTTTCTAAGGCTGCAACGCCTGCAATAGTCGTTCCTCCTGGGCTACTGACTCGATCTTTTAATTCTGCTGGATGTAAACCTGATTCTTTGAGTAGGGTGGCTGTACCCAATACTGTTTGAACGGCTAGCTGGGAAGCGATCGCTCTAGGTAAACCTACTGCTACACCACCATCTGCTAGGGCTTCTACCATCAAGGCTACATAAGCAGGACCTGAACCCGACAACCCTGTAACTGCATCCATTAGAGATTCCGGGACTTCTACAACCTGACCTACTGCGGTAAAAATTGTTTTAGCTTGGTCGATGTGGGTGGAATTAACTTTTTTGCCTACAGCGATCGCACTCATCCCTTCCCCTACAGTTGCAGGAGTATTCGGCATAACTCTAATTACAGGATAGTCAACAAAGGCTGATTCTAATTTATTGAGAGTAACACCTGCCAGAATGGAAATAATCAGAGGTGGAGTAGCCGCTAAGCCAGGTAGATCCAGTTGTTCAATAACCTTATCCAATATCTGAGGTTTAATCGCTAGAAGGATAACTGGTGCAGTTTTTACTACAGTGAGATTGTCTCCTGTTACCGCTACTCCATATTGTTGTTGCCAAAATTCTTGCCTTGGGACTTGGGGTTCACTTACTAAGATGCTACTAGCAGCATATACTTGTTCAGATAATAAGCGGGAAGCGATCGCTTCTGCCATCACTCCCCCTCCAATGATCCCTAGATCAATCTTATCTAATGTCATTGCGGATACTGAAGACTACTGTCCCACTGCTGCTGGTTCATGCCAAGGGTCTATGTTGTTAGGAGCAGGGCGACGGACTCTAGTACTATTATGACTAGTTAAATCATCTATGACTTCCGAACGAATGCTGACTTTAACACAACTGGGAGTAAACAGAAAAATACTTTCTCCTACTCTCTCATACTGACCATCCATAGCATAGGTACCACCTGACACAAAATCTACTGCTCTTTGCGCCTCCTCTGGGTTCATAATGTTAAGATTAAGTATTACCGATTTTCTTTCTCGCAGAGCATGGATCACTTCCGGCATTTCTTCAAAAGAACGAGGAGTAATAACCGATACTTCCGCATTACTATTAGTTATTCCAGGCATTCCTACAACATTACTCACTGGCTTCTCTCCCTTTTTAGATTTGGTTGCTTTGTAAAAATCGCGATTATTTGAGGATGCAACATCTCGAGATTCGTACTTAGTTCCTTCTGGAGAAGGAAAATCCGTTTCTTCTGCATGAGGGTCATAAACTTCGTACTCATCATCATATTCTTCTTCAGCAAATCGAAAGAGATTTTTGATGTTGTTAATCATGATTTACAGGTCCATTACTTCACAAATTAAGCTAAAATCGAAGCATCCCTTTAAGTTAAGATTAAGATATTGATAATATAAACAGAAAGGAAGCCATCAATTAATAATATTTTCAGAATAACTAGCAGTGTATCTTTTCAGAATAACTAGCAGTGTATCTAGTTAGTATCTATTACTAGACTAATAGGCATCTCCAAGAATAAAGCTTAAACCTTTGTAAAAAGGTAGTCTAAATCTAATTGCTGGAGATGTCTAATATTTATAAACCAAGTCTCAAGGATTAGCAACAATAAAATTAAGAATATTGCAGTTTTGCCTACCCTAGTATTGAGCCGGGGAATTTAGTCCCCCGCGAACCCTCGAATTCAATTCGAGGTGACGGTTGGCTTTGGTGCAAGATCTGAGTTCACCCTTGGTTTATTTCCTTTCAGTTATTCTTGTCTTGTTGGCAATACAATATTACTTTGATTAATTTAAAAATCATTAAAAATGAATCAGATACTGCTATTTATTTGGTAAAGTTAGCTTATTTTAAGATTAGGTTACAAAAGTTTAAAAAAACTTGAGTGGGAATTACTTAGGTTAAGGGTTTATTAGCCAGAAAAGTATAGTAAAACTTCACAATAGTTAAATTTCTTTTGGCGGGAAGCCAGTTGCCAGAGTTAAGCTTAAGCTCTTTTCCCAAAAATGGCAGTACCCAAACGCACCATAGTAGCTCCTGCTTCTATTGCTAATAAATAATCTCCAGACATTCCCATAGATAGCTCATTCATTGCTAAATTAGACCATTGTTGCTGCTGTTTAATTGTTTCAGCTAGTTTTCGAGTTTGAGTAAAAGCAGATAAACTTTGCTCTGGGGATAAACCTAAAGGCAAAATTGTCATTAAACCTTGAATTTTAAGATGCTGACAAAGATCTAGTTGAGGTAATTGTTGGAGTAGTTCTGGTATTTCCCAACCATACTTATTGGGGTCTGGTAGAATTTTTACCTGGAGACAGATTTGAGGTGACGCAGACAACTCTGCTGCTAACTTGTTGAGGCGTTGAGCTAGCTTAAGACTATCTAGGGAGTGAATCCAAGAAAAATGCTCTAAAACTTTCTTAGCTTTATTAGTTTGTATATGACCAATAAAATGCCAACAGATATCTGGCAAATCTTGCAATTGCTTCTGTTTGGCGATCGCTTCTTGCAGACGATTTTCACCAAAATCTCGAATTCCACAGTCATAAGCAGTGCGAATAGCAGATGAAGAGAATTGCTTACTCACAGCAATCAAACGAACGCTGTCAGGAATTTTAGCCTTGATTAAGTCGATTTGCTGCGGAATTGAGGTGATAAATCCACTTTCCATAAAAACAAACAAAAGTATTAAATAGTATTAAAAGTATTAAATAGTATTAAATCAAGACTACTCAAAAGTACTCTGAAAAATCTCTTGTAATTGTTGATATTCCATCCAAGAGTTAGTACTACGCAATTTACGCATCTTTTGTTCTACCAATATACGAGCATCAGAGCGAGTAACTGGCTCGAAATTAAGCAGATTAGTACTACTAGTCACCAAGAAGAATAAACGGTGAGCATAAAGAGTCGTAAATAATTCCTGATTATCTTCAATGAGACAAATTCGATAGAGAAGTCCGAAGGTAGGGTGATTGAGATAGGTTTCGTTTCTCTGATTATCCACTTACAAAATAGATTTATTTAGTTTGAGTGTTATTGAAACACTTAAAAATTAT
>JASJEK010000104.1 GCA_030064915.1 Xenococcaceae cyanobacterium MO_234.B1 | reverse complement strand
AATTATGTGTTCTTTCTGTAATTTTTCTGTCTCTAATCTGGTTCATCTTGTATTTATTCATAATCATCCATACTTCTTTTTGCCACCTTTTAAATTGCGAACATACTACTTGTAGGGCCAATAAAAAATCTCCCCACTCATTATTAGATGGGGAGAATCAAATATCTTTCCTCTCTTTTACACTTTTACAGTAGAACTCTATCTCATCATCTTTCAAGGGTTCACCATCTGGAGATAGATCTAGTTAATTAGTGAGGCACGCACCATCAGTTAGACTCTTCCCCGAGAGAAAACCTAGACGCTCGTTGGACAGACTTCGCTACTGTAAGGGCGCGAAAGGGGCTTGAATAGTAAAGATATCGGTTCTCACCCATAGGCTAAAGAGAATATAAGCCCCCGAAGCTGTCTGTGATGATTTTTCGGTGAGTGAGGACAAAATACCCCCCATTTAGTATAAATATACTATTTAGCCCCGAAAAATAGGGGCTCCGATAAAACTAGACAAAACTAGACAGACTTTCTACTAGTAAGGGTTGTAGCTTACTAGTTAAGGGGGACAAATCGCCCCATCAATAGTATTTATGAACTAAAAATAAGGATAAATACAGGGGCGATTTGTCCGCGAAGGGGGCTTAAATAAACCGAGGATCGATGCAGCTTAACCATCTGTGGGGGCGACAAGTCGCCTAAAAAGTCTTATATAACAAGGATTTCAGCCATCTTACCTTTTTGAACATGAGACGAATTTTTATCAACTCACCGTATCAAATTAACGAAAGAATGAGGTTTTGAAGTCATGCGAACGCTAAAATATCCTCAAAAAGATCTGTCAAAACGACTCATCTTTTTTCAGGTAACGTATCTATAATCCTTACTATATAAGAGTTTAAGTATCGTGTGTCGCCCCTCCAGCTTAACCATTAACTTAAAGTAAAAGCCCCCTTCCGCGTCTGTCCAACGAGCGTCATAGTTTATTGGAGCCCCTCACATTTATCTGCCTTGGTGCATCAGGAGTGATAGATATAGTTCATTGGTTTAGCTGCACCACCCGATTACATCAGTTCTCATCCCATTTATCTAACATGGTGCATCAGGAGTGATAGATATAGTTTATTCATGATTGCTGCACCAGTTAAAAAACTCTCCTAAACTCACGCAGCGACAGTCACATCAAACTTTTCTTCACAGTGGGTTAACCAGTTGCCAAACATCTTCTCTTCCTGATGCTCCAGACTCTCGAATCTAGATTTGGCACCACCATAAATTCTCAATCGCTTCTCTCCATCTCGTTCATTCCTCAGATAAGGTAATCGAAGATTAATCCGTTTCAGGATTTTCTGAAGTACTGTGATGGGACTATCTGTTATGGCAATGCCACAGCCTAAAAGATGATTAAATCTCCCTAGGTCTTTAAACACAAATTTTGCTAATTCAATCAGTTCTATTGATTTGTTAGACCATTCGAGTCCCTGTTCTTTAAACTTACCCAGATCCAACTTCTCTAATAATCTCACCTTCGGCATTTGTAAGACTTTGTTAACATCTGGGATGAAGAAACTACCATCATTCCTCTCTTTCATCTTTTCTAGTTTTGCGCGATCGCTCGCTGACACATATTTCCGACCCAAAGTTAAGAAGAACCTCAACCTCATGGCAGGATAAAGTTTTTTAGAGTCAGCCTCTACTAAGGAGGTGGTGATTTCCTCCACACCATACTTCTGCTTCAGGCGATGTTTTTGAAGTTGTCTGCTCCCGACTACACTTGTTTCCCCCCTACTTTCTAGAACCTTCGCTTGTTCTGAGGTTAAATCCTGAGAATCAACTACAGCTTGTATTCCTTCTTTTATTGATTCGGCTGTAACTTCCTTTCTCTCTTGCCAGACAGCTTTAACTTCCTTTCCCTTGCCGTCAGGGTAATGGTCAATTATATTCCATCTTTCCGTTTCGAGATTGGCCCGTAATATTTCCCGATAGTGATAACATTCATAATTTTGCTGCGCTCCTACTTTCGCCCAATATTTAACTCCTGGACAAGTATTTGATTCAATTTGTTTTTCGGCTTCTTTATAACCTAATAGTCTTAATCCTAGTCTAGCTTTACCTTTTTCCTCTGTTAAAAGTTGTATGGGATTTGTTGACTTTGCCCCCACAAAATTCTTGCCTACTTTGGGAGCCCAGACATATCTTGGTACGAGAAAATCTCTCAATCTGACTAATTGTTGTCTTACGGCATTAGTCGTAATATTTCCGGCTTGAAAACTAAATACCGCATCAAAATGTCCATCCAATTTATCCAGACTTACTCCTGTACAAATCACAGGGGAAGCTATCACGACTTTTATCAAATTCGGTTGATTTTCTGGTAATTGCTCAGGCTCTTTTTCTTTTTCTAAAAAACTTAATTGTTTCGGAGGTTCGGGAGTTTTAATTACTTCTATTAATGGCTCTCCCTTAATCAGTTTAGTTAAAGATTCTCCTGTTATGCCATAAGCTAGATGTGTTGGGTCTTTGACTGTTTCTCCATCTACCCTTAGTATCTCTGAATCTTTATAATACTTTCTAGCTCTTTTCTCTAAGTTTTTTGACCCATCGGCACTTTGATCTTTTTTGGCTGATGTTAACACCAGTAAATTTTCTCTCTTCTCCATTCTCTTCTTCAATTCGAGATTGATTTGTTTGGGTGATGGGTCATGATAAAAATGTAAATCTCCTTTGGGAGGCTCATACTTATTCACTAAAACAAATGTCTCTGCTTCTAATTCTTCTCTACTTACTGGTTCATCTGAATATAACTGAATCAAGTCATAAATAAACTCTATTGATTCGGCATCTGCATCCGCATCTACTAATCTTATGGGCTTCTTATTTTTCCAGCAGTCTGCTAGCTTTTGCCCTAATGCAGCTATTATTTTGGCTCGATATTTCTGAATTTCTGTTGTGCCAAACACACAATGTCTCAGCCCTTGGGTAAACTCGTCCAAAATAATAGCTGCATCTGTCCATTGTTGGGGGTGAAATGGTACTGAATTATGGGGTGTCAGACTGTCAAAACAAGTACTATATCCCAAGGCGTTCCTTTCCGTTTCTCTATCTGATTCGGTTCTATAGGGGATCTCCATCCCCTCGCTTTGCTCTTTGGCTAATCTCATCAACAGGGATACGTTAATCGTGGGAATTCCTAGGGAGCGATCGCTTGCCGTTAGATAACACAACAACACTGTTTTTCCCGTTCCCTTCGGACTTTTGATTACTAAGATTCTTGCGCTCTCTCTCCCTTTGACATCCTCTAATGACAAATACCTCTTATTTACTATTTTGATTTGCCCTGGTAAAACTTGGGAATTGGTAAATGTCTTATAATTCCTAGCATTCAGAAAGCACTTACGGAGTATTTTCTGAACAAAGCGTTCCCCATACCGCTTGAGGTTTTTATAAATAAAATCATCTATCCCTTTTTCTGTACCACTCCAACTAATCCGCTTCACTCTCTTTACACCACTTTTCATCAATGCTTGCCCTAACTTCCAACTTTGAATGTTAACCGCCTTCTGTGTTGACGCTTTTGGGTCTTGGTCAAACCCGATAAACCATTCTCTATTTTTGACGAAGGACTCAAGCCATAGGTGAAGTCTATTACTTCCCTTTACTGCTCTCCATGTCGTAATGGAAGTTAAGGCGATGGCACAATATCCTTGTGATAGTAACGATAATCCCTTCTTCCCACCCTCCGTTATGGTGAGGGGAATAGAAGGAGTCTCTATCACCATCTTCCAGAACCATCTGCACTCGGCTTCATCATCTACCCCTGTTAAGGACTCCATTGGGGCATACTTCTGTATCATCGCCAAAAAGTTAACCCCTGCCTGGCGACATATCTTGGCGGCGATTATGTAACTTACTCTGGGCAATATGGGATTCGGTTGTGAATTTTTTGGTGCATCGTATCTGATAGGCTTGCCATCTTTACCAATCCTGGGATAGTCTGCTTTGAAGGTTCTTAACTCTGGCTCGGCTTCTAAATCTGTTGGATCGTGTCCTTCAATCCCCCATCCCCCTCGCAGTGGGTCTTTATAAGCCTTCAGATAACCTTCCCGAATCCTTCCATCATTTCTCCTTGCTGAAGAGGGTAAATTCTGGAAATACCACTCCGCGATTTCCTCTTCCTCTAATCTCTTTTTGTTTAGCTTGATTAAGGATGGGGCGATTGCACTTCCTACCCACTCTTCTACATTCAAAGATTTCTTCATCTTTCCTGTCTCCTATTTTTGGCACAGCAAAGCCTCTTCCTCCTCTTCCTCATGGATCGAGATGGCTTTATCTTTTAATATCGATGTACTATGTTGAAACTGAACTTCTACTGGGATAAGGATTTATTAGCCTCGAAGAATCGCTAACTCTTTCTTCTTCCTGTTTAGATTGCGTAAATCGATAATCATCAGAAGCCTCGGTAATTTTTTGATACTTCTACGGTTTCTTCTGCTGATAAAAATTGTTATTCTTAAGGTAATCTGTTTAAAACCTGGGTTGAGGTTTTTTGTGGGTCAAGGAAGTTGAGAGCTTCCGTTGCCAGATAGAAGTTATGAATATCAATTGTCTGCTGAAGACCGCAAGAAGCTTGAACCTTTTCTTTAAATACATCATATAAGCAAATTGCAGAATCTGCATATATGATAATATATATTAAGACATAGTTTATGCACTAAATGCAAGTCGCCAAAGAGAAAGAACACGCAAAAATATTTAAGAAGCTATTACAAGAAAAAAAAATCCCTCAAACGACTCTTGTAGAGCTTTCTGGAATGCATCAGAGTAAGATAAATCGATTTGTTAATGGGGTTATTGATTTATCGGCTGGTGAATTTTTTCAGCTTCTTGATTTAATGCCTCCCCATTTTCAACAGGCTTATTGGAAAAGAAAACTCGGGATTATCACTCCTGAGAAAGTTGTTTCAGAAAAAGAAAGCCTAGAGGAAGCGGTAGAAAAGCTTTCGCCCCTGGAACAGATTCGCATTATCAAAACCATTTCTGAAAAAGGTAATCTCTTTAAGCAGCAGAATCAACAACTAGCAAATATGGGCTAATTTTGCTAAATTACAATAATTTATGGAAAATCAGTTAAATTCTGGGAATCAAGTTTTAACGAAGGTAACTAAATTGTTAGAAGAAGAGAAACCTTTGCCAACATTGGTTTTTGGTGGTCATAATGTATTTAATAATTCTATAAGTAATAGTGTTGTAGTTCAGCTTAATGTTACTGGTGAAGATTTAGCTGAAGCTTTAGAAAAAACCCCAGAGAGTATGCAAAAAAAAGTATTAGACGCAATTCTATCAGTTCTAGAAAAAAAACATAGTGAAACCTCAACCTAGAAAGACTTGTAGCTTAACTTTCACCGTGACTGCTATGGGGATAAAATCTCACCCGCTGTAACTTCAAAGCATTTAGATAATTAATCGAGCTGCTTCAGATGCTTGGTAACATTTGTGGAGCGATCGCAATAACTATCGCTCAAGTGCGTTGATCAATAAATCAATTTCCCATCAACGAAAAATTTACAGGAGGAAAAGACTCTTTATTTTGTTGATGGTCAACCTAATATTTAACGCGATCGCCAAGCGCGGAGCGATCGCTTTATAATACGCCGACAATTCAGAATTCACAATGGATTCTGTTACTGGGACAAATAAGTCATTTGTTACTGGTGTTAACATCGCTAGAGACGCGAGCGCGCCCCTCACTTGTTCTGGTTTCACCTCCAGATATTTGTAGAGTTCGTCTAAGGTACGGTGTCCTGATATTTCTTGAATAATTCTGATGGGAACACCCGCATTGCTCATCTGGGTTAATGCCGTTCGCCTAAAACTATGGGTGCTGACTCCTTCTATCCCTACCCGCTTACAGGCTTCCCGGAGAATCCAATCCGCCGAATTCGGATTCATATGTCCTTTGCCATGTCTCCCTGGAAAGAGATAGCCATTGGGTTGTGGCGATCTGTATTGCTTCAGTTTAACTTTTAAATCTTCGATGACAGGAATGGTACGAGTTGCTAACTTTCTTTTGGTGTGACCTTTGCGAATCAGTAGATTGGGACGAACACGGTTTCTACTGTCATACAAGTCTCTGGTATGAAGGGTTACACATTCGTTGATCCGACAAGCAGTGTAGAGGCAGACTGCAAACAAAGTTCTATCTCTGACAGGATTCAGAGTAAATCCTTCGTTGAATAACAGTTGGATTTCATACTGGGTGAGAATTTTAGCGCGACCGTGACGGTCGATTTTCATCTCCCTTGCCCTCCCTTCACGGATAATTCCATTGAATCTTGTTCGGGGGGCGCAGGTCAAATTAAGGTCAGAAAATTTTAATGCAGATAACATTATTTTGCCGTTAACCACTGCTATTTTCGAGAGGACAAACCCTTCTTATCTCAAGGGTTATATCACCGCAGCAGAGACCGATCATGTTATGAGGTCATATTAACAGACCATTGGTTTTTACCACATAAGCTCTTACCTAACACAACCGAGGTTTATGAAACTCAACCAAGAGATTAAAAAGAGACTTTTGGTTGACGAAATCGAAACCGTTGACACAGAGAATTTTGTGGGGAGCAACCAACTCCATCAGGAATATTAATTCCCGTAACTGTTCCGAGCATCAAAGCCAGAACAAAAACTAACACCAAAAAAGGAAATGACTCCAGAATATTCATCATTTCCAGTCGCAGTAAGCGACGATGTTTTTGCTTTTGGGCTAAATCTTTGGCTCGTTGTTGACGTTCCTTATCCCTCAGAACCAGAGCAGCAGCTTTAGTTCTGAGGGCTTCTTGTTCTGTCGCCAGTAAGCCCATTAATTCCTGGCTAATTATTTGCCTGGCAGTAAGCCCGAAGTTTCCGGCTCCGATACCAAAGAAGTCTGGAGACTTTCGATGTATCGTAACTTCCCCTGCTCGTGACGAGCTACCTGAGCATCTATATACTTACCGAAATCTTGTTGAAAGTTACTGCCCAACAGTTTTTTGATGAAATGCTCTCGAAATTTCAAGATGAATGATTCCTTGATGCGATCGTATTCGGCTTGACCCAGATTCGGCAGACTAGACAAAGCTTGTGCTGCTGCTTTCTCTGCTTGCTGCTCGATGATACTATCGATATTTTTCAGTTCTACCGCCTGAGGCTGGGTTACTTTAACTGGATCTGAAGACGGCATGGGGGATTCTTCTGGTAGGTGAGTGTCTGTTTCTTGACTAGATTCACTCAATGACTGTTTCAGGGCTGATTCGATGACTTGTGAGATCGCACTATTGAACTCAACTCCTTGTTTAAGAAGATTACAGACCGACTCAAAACCTTGTAGTTGAATCTTGCTAGGGTTTTTATTGGGGTTTCCAATTTTAAGCTCGGCTAAAACTTTTGTGCCGATTTCTTCGGTAAGTTCATATTTGGCAACAATATCGCGAAATTTCTGATTCACCTTGTTTCTTCCTAGTTACTACTTGTTTATCACCACTCTTGGGAGTGAAGTAATAAGTAATAAGTAATGAGTAATAAGTAATATCAAATCCGGGTAATTGCCCACATTCACGAAGTCAGAATTGTAAATTGCCTTGCACCCTACCTGAAAGCCATTCAGAGCAATAACATTGTGCAATCCAAGTTACTGTGTTCGTTTCAAAGGATTTGAGATAAAAGCCCGAATGAAGACATAAAATATAATTCAATTATTGAAGTCAAGGGATGCAGGAGGCGTGATGTGCAGATCCAATCAACTTGTTGAATCCTCTGACTTCCGGATTTGATATTACTTATTACTTATTACTTATTACTTATTACTCATTACTCGTTAAAACTCCTCTTCATCAAAATTGATATAGTCTCCGTCTTCAGAGAGATTGGAAGGGGTAACACTGTCTGTTGAATTCTGGCTTTGATTTTCTAGATCTGGGTCGCTCGCCCGTGAAGAATTAGAAACAACTCGAATCATCAGATTTTCTAACCTTTCTTTACTAGTTGAGCCATTTGTCTTGGCTGAGCTGTTCAATTCTTGATGATTAGAATTATGTTTACTGTTAGAAAAATCCAATTGTTCTGTAGTTAGATAAGAGTAAGCCAAATTCATATAAGTTTCAAACTGGATTCGAGATATTTTGATTCTCGCCTCAACCTCTGACTGACTAGCTCCAGTCTCAGCAGCCCCAATGGGAGAGAACAGACAGGACAAAGCTAATCCCAAAGCATCACGGAGAGGAATTTCTTCCTTATTGAGATATTTCATGGCGATTCCTGCACCTTTTTCCGTAGAAAAAGATGTATTAATGTTTAATCTAGCTTGACGCATTTTTTAAAACCTCCTTTTGGGCTTCAACAATCTTGGAATTGGGAACGACCTTAAGTCCCACCAGGCTTTTGTAATAGCCAAAACAATCTAAAAACAAAGGGCTTGATTTATCACTGGCTTTGAGAGCAAAACGTTTTCTAAATTCAGATATCATTGGTTTGCACCAATTGAGACGAATCCCATAAAGAGCCTTAAATAGTTGATTGAGTTCAATAGCAAAATAATGAGCTGCCCCACCAGCAACAGAAACAATATCGGCATTTTTTATATCTAGAGACTTCAACTCTTTTTTTCTTTCACTCCAATATTGAGGTAGAGCGGATTTTATCGCTTTGGTTAGATAGGCTATTTCATCCTGGCTTTTAGTTTGAGTCAATTTGACTAAAACTTTTGGGTTGAGATTAGCTCCGGCTTTGGCAATTAATTCGGCGGTCGATAACTCGTCTTGAATCGGAAACTTAATACAACCAAGGAAACTATGCATTCCCTCTCCAGGGAAAGTACGAGATAGCTTACTGGAAAATAAGCCTTGGTCAAAATAGAGCCAACTTAAATCGCTATGCCCCATAATCAAGACCCCTGCCTTGTCCTGGGGATAGGACTTAAATATGCCATAGCCTTCAGGCTTACAGTGAATTTTATCAACAGTAATATTGTTAATCAGATATCCGTTAACAGAAAATCCCTGAGTAATTATCGCTCTAAGCCACTTTCCTAATAAGGCTCGATCTTCTAATTCATCTAGGGGAAGCAAGATACCTAAAGTTAATCCCACCTGCTCCGTTAAGCCAACGGAGTTCGATACTAGATAACCCAAGAAAGCCAAAACTTTTACAAGGGCAGTCTCAAATTTTCTTTCTTGAACTGAGAGTAAACCTAGACGAGATGCTCCTTCTCCCACCTCCCAATAGACCGACTCTCCAGACGCAGGATTGATATAGCTCACCAGGCTTGAAGAAAGTCCGATACCCCCTTCTACATATTCAAGTGAATCACAATAAGTCTGTTCCGTCAGTTGACGTACTGACGGTTTAATCAAAAAATAATTCTCGTCATTAAAGACGCACTCTCCTGACGGATAAGAAGCTATAACTTTGCTTCGTGAAGTACCCGCATCAAAGGCAACTGTAATCTCTGCCATTGTTAACACATTTCCTATTGCTCGCAGTCTCAATCCACCCAATCCAAAACCTTAATGGTGGTAAGGGCAGACATTACTCGATCTGCTTTATTATTGTTTTCAACAAAAAAATCTCTGCCACAACAACAATCAGGTACGGCGAATTGATTGTTACTTGTGCTTGAGGTTATCATATCCCATCTAAACTTTTTTGTTCAATGGGCGAAAAATAATTAACTTTTTTTTACACAAATACAATATACTACACAAATATTCTAAAAATCAGAAGGGTTTTTGTGCTACATTTAGGTGACAGGATGAATTCAGAATTCGCCCGTTCGCCCGTTCAGAACAAAAGACTTCGTAGCATTAGTCAGCTTATAGGAGTGCTCACCCGTCAAAAGTCAACAGGAGCCTTGCTCCATGTGACTCAGCCTAGAGATCAATGCTCAGCATCAACACAGTAACTTCAGGCATAAGAGAGAAAGAAGAATATTACACAAGAGACGAATCTTTAGCCTTATCACAAGAGTCGGTCACATCTTACGACAAGAAAAAGCAGATCACATCTGCTATTTCCTATGGAAAAGGAGCAACGGAACTAGGGTTAGAGAAAAATTTGACCCAGGATGATTTTAAATCTTTGTTCTACGGTTTTAAGCCAGGCACTCAAGAACGAATTAGAGGAGAAAAAACTAATCCTAACAATCAAGAACGTTTAGCGGAAGATTTAACTTTTTCTGCGCCGAAAAGTGTCTCAATGGCTCTCCATCTCAACCAAGATTTACGCTTGTTTGAAGCCCATACCTCAGCCGTAAAAGAAGTATTAGACGTAATTGAAGCAAGATATATTCAAACGAGAATCCAAACTAATGGTGAACGAAAAGTTGTCAACACTGGCAATTTGACTGCTGCATTGATTCCGCACCACACTTCTAGAGACGGGGATATGCAGCTTCACACCCATGCCGTCATCTTCAATGGCACTAAAGCAGAAGATGGTAAATGGCGGGCTTTACATAATGATGAGCTCGCTAATCAAAATTGGTTAGGTCAACTATATCGTCAGAAGTTAGCCACCAAAGTGCAGCAGTTAGGGTACTCCATCTATGAAACCGCCAACGGCTTTGAGTTAAAAGGTATTTCTCAAAAAAACATTCAAGTATTTAGCAAGCGTACCCAAAAAATTATCGATAAACTGCAAAAAGAAGGGAAGGATATCACCCCCGAAAACAGAGACGAAGCTACTCTTACAACTCGCTCCTCCAAAAATAGGACTCAAACTCTCTCTCAATACCAGGAACAATGGAGAGCTGAAGCAGTAGCCCACAATATAAAAGTTCCTGTTCCTCAAAAAACCCCTGTCATAAATAGAAGACAGACAACCGCCATCGACTCCGTAGATAGCGCGATCTCTCATCTGTCAGAACGCTCAGTCTCCTTCAAAAACAATGATATATACAAGTATGTTCTGGAAGAAGGAATTCAAAACTTTCAGTTAACGGACGTAGATCGTGCCATCAAAACCAACAAAAAACTGATTCCTCTCTCTCAAGATAAATTCACCACTGTTGAAGCGGTAAATCGAGAAATTGCCACAGTCCAACGTTGGATGAAAGGACAAGATAAGGCTGCACCTCTCTTATCTAACCCTGACTTAGAAGAAACTATACTTAACTCTGGACAATCTGAGGCTATCGCCCGGACCTTAAAATCAACAGACACTCATCAAATCATTCACGGACTCTCAGGAGTAGGCAAAACCACAGCATTAGGAGTTTTAAGAGAACAGTTAAAAGGAACTGGGATTGAAATTAAAGGCTTTTCTCCCACTATCGAAGCTGCCAAAAAACTACAATCTGAACTAAATATCAAGACTAATACTGTGGCTCACTTGGTTTTGAGTAAGCCAGAGTCCAAACCGAATCAGCTTTGGATTATTGATGAGGCGGGTATGATGAGTGCCAAGCAAATGGATGAGATCTCCCTCAAGGCTGAATCTGTCAAAGCCAGAATCTTGTTAGTGGGAGACAAGGGACAGAACTCCAGTGTTGAAGCTGGTAGCCCATTGAGGTCATTAATAGATCATGGAGCAACGACTCACAGCATTAGTAAGATTATTCGTCAGCAAAATTCTACTCAACGGCAAGCTGTGGAACTAATTGCTGAAGGGAATGGACTAAAAGCTTTGGAACTCCTCAATGACAAAGGTTACGTCACTGAAATCGAAGACAGAGAGGAGCGTTCTCGTGCC
>JASJEK010000418.1 GCA_030064915.1 Xenococcaceae cyanobacterium MO_234.B1 | reverse complement strand
CAAGCTGCTTCGGGCGGATCTTTTGGCTTTTGAGGAAACTGATCCGACGAATGTACATATACACCCAGACTAGGAGTGTCAAAAACATTGTTGCAAAGAATGGACTAAAGATTGCATCTTGTGTCATTTCTACCTCTTAAACTTGCTCATTCTGTTGATCGTTGGGTGATATACTACGCCATACACGATGGACAAGGCTTGAAGAAACCTAGAGTAACGAAAACCCCATCAGAGGGTGTAGTATCTCTAATATAGGCTTAGTGCCTTAATGCTTCTAGTCCTCGATCGGGTACACTTTAGATCCTTGTACTGATGACAAGTTCCTTAGAGCCTCTATTTGAAGCCATTCATCAAACCCGTAGCCAATCAGAGCTGCGATCGCAGATAGCGCCCAAAATTGGTGAATATTTTGCAGCAAGACGATGGGCGATTTTTTTCTTCGACCAACTGCCCTTAAATGATCGCAATCTTCAGAAAATCCTGAAAATTGCACTCTCAGTCGAGCATAATCCTGTGGCGCGTTATTTAGCGGAGCGTCATGCTCCGGTTCATGAAGCATTAGTGACAACACCCAAGGCTTGGAAATTAATTTGTCCTCGTCCGGATCATTGGCATGTGATGGCGGGACCGATTATCAATCACGGTCAAATCGTCGGCGTAGTCGGCTGTACACGTGAAAAGATAATGCCTGCCTTTGATAGGGAAAATCTAATCGATTTGAGTGCCATCTGCCTACATTTATCAGTTTGGGTAGCAACGGCAGGTTCACAAGGAATTTTTGGAGGAAAGTCGCAGCACCAACCGTTCAACAGCGATTCCCTTCGGTATGGCAAAGCCGAACGTTTAACGTCTCGTGAGTTGCAAATTGCAGAATTGGTGGCGTTGGGACGAACTAACGCAGAGATTGGTAAGCAACTTTGGATTACTGAAAACTCTGTAAAGCAAGCCTTAAAGCGAATGTTCCGTAAGCTTGAGGTTTCGTCCCGTACAGAGATGGTTGCACAGCTTTTAGATACAAGGTCTCATTCATCAGCGACAAACCTAGATTCGGTGCTGAAATCCTGCCAGTAAGCTTTTGGTTGCGTCCCTATCGATA
Organism: Xenococcaceae cyanobacterium MO_234.B1; assembly: GCA_030064915.1. Lineage (GTDB taxonomy): Bacteria > Cyanobacteriota > Cyanobacteriia > Cyanobacteriales > Xenococcaceae > JASJCP01. Next base: position 4,960 of record JASJEK010000418.1, on the reverse strand, counting down.
AATAAGAGACATGGAGCGAGAAAGGGGTGGAACAAAAAATAAGAAGTAAGTTGCACCTGGCGTTAATTTTTAGCAAATTGAGCAGAGCGCGATCGCAGCTTGACCGAGAGATAATCCTCCATCATTGGGTGGTACTTGGCTATGGGTTAAAACTTGGAGTTTCATAGCTTCAAGACGGACTCGCACAGCTTCAAGCAAAATTTGGTTTTGAAATACTCCTCCAGTTAGTGCTACTTGCTTGATTTCTACATCTCTATTGTTACTACAAATATGTTCTACTAAAGAGGCGATCGCCTTAGCTAGTCCCAGATGAAACTTAGCTGCGATGACAGATTGAGCAGTATTACACTCTAAGTCTGCTAACAATGCTTGCCACATCAAACTAGGTTCAATATAGGGTAGATATGAGTCCCCTGCTAATTTTCTATTCCCGATGGTGAAAGGATAAGGTTCAATTGCTTCAGGATTACCTAAGATAGCTTGTTCAGCTAGGGCTTCTAAAGCGATCGCCCCTTGACCTTCATAGCTACAGGACTCTCGACAAATTCCGATAGCAGCAGCTACAGCATCAAATAAGCGTCCGCAGGAAGAAGCAAGAGGGGAATTAATCCCTTTTTCCAGCATGCGATCCAGAATTTTACAGGGTTTTTGCTGGAGAAACTTAAATAGTTCTAAATTTTGATACTTTGATCCTACTTGTTCCCCCCAGGATTGAGGGTGAGGGGTGGCGAGGTTTCCTCGCCATACCCAATCACGCTGTTGGGGGGTTAGGGGGGCAATTATAGACTTATCTGTACACAATAGCTGCCTCAGATGAGCATAAGTACTACGCCAGGGTTGATAGATTGCTTGTTCTCCACCGATCATCGGTACAGGTTTAAAAGTACCCAAACGTCTAAAACCTCGGTAGTCGGCTAAAAGGAATTCCCCACCCCAGAATGTACCATCTTCTCCAAACCCTAAGCCATCTAAAGCAATTCCCAACACGGGAGAGGTATGGAAAGAAACTCCATTTTCTACCATACAAGCAGCAACATGGGCATGATGATGTTGGATGCTATAGAGAGGAAGAGAATTAGCTACAGCCAGTTCTTTGCCCAGTTTAGTAGATAAATATTCGGGATGAAGATCGATCGCGATCGCTTCTGGCTGGTGTTCTAATAAATTTAAGTAAAGATTGAGAGTCTGGCGATAAGCTGCTAAAGCTGTTTTATTGGCTAAATCTCCGATATGTTGAGAAACAATAGCCTGTCCATCTCGCACTAGACAAAAAGTATTTTTAAGTTCACTCCCCATTGCCAAGATGGGTGGAGTTTTGGGAAAATCTGATGGTAAATTTATTGGTGCGGGAGCATAACCACGGGCGCGACGCAGGATTTGTACTTGAGATGAGCTTCCCAGATTAACTATACGGGCGATAGAATCATCAACACGATTAACAATCTCGCGGTTATGGAACAAGAAATAATCTGCAATTCCTGCTAACTTAGTTCTAGCTTCATTGTTATCAATATATTGAGGTTCACTAGTTAAGTTACCACTAGTCATGACCAAGGGAATATCTAACTCTCTTAGTATTAGATGGTGCAAGGGGGTATAGGGTAACATGAAACCTAAAGTATTTTGGTCTGGTGCTACCGCAGCAGCGATCATCTTACTAGGGTTTACTGGTTTACGCTGTAATAAAACAATGGGAGCAACAGAATTTGTGAATAATTCTTTTTCTAGCTTACTGACACTACAATATTGTTCAATGAGCTTTACATCTCTTGCCATTAATGCCAAAGGCTTATGAGGACGATGTTTGCGTTGTCTTAATTTTGTTACTGCTTCCTCATTGGTAGCATCGCAAGCTAGATGAAAACCTCCTAAACCCTTAATCGCGATAATATATCCTTGCCGTAATAAATTAACTACCCTATTTATTTCATTACCCGCTTCCTTGTCTCCCTTGTCTCCCTTGTCTCCCTTGTCTCCCAGTCTCCCAGTCTCCCAGTCTCCCTTATCTCCCCTTGCTCCCTGCTCCCTGCTCCCCTGCTCCCCTGCTCTTTCCAACCAAACATAGGGTCCACAAACCTTACAAGCAATAGGTTGGGCATGAAACCGACGATCGCTTGGATTTTGGTAGTCTTTAGCACAGTCAGGACACATCTTAAATCCTGCCATACTTGTATTGGCGCGATCGTAAGGTAACTGTTTAATAATACTTAAACGGGGTCCACAGTGAGTACAGTTGGTAAAAGGATATCGATACCAACGACTTGAGGAAGCGAAAATTTCGGCTTGGCAAGCAGGGCAAGTAGCAGCATCAGGAGTGATTTCGGTGCGGATAGTACTTCTATTACTTGGAACAATGACAAAATCAGTAAAATCTTCAGCATCTAGATGAGGACGACGAATGATTGCCGTAATTTTTGCCAAGGGGGGACTTTCAGTCTGCAATTTTTGCACAAACATATCAATAGAACTAGGAGTACCAATCACTTTAATTAAAACCCCTTGTCCATCATTACCAACTTCGCCTCGTAACCCGCAGTCTTTAGCCAGATGATACACTGTAGGACGAAATCCCACCCCCTGAACGGTTCCCTGCACTCGGATTTCTTCCGCAACTAAACTTTTAGTTGGCTGATTTGCTGGTTCAAATTGGCTTAACATCATTTTTAGCAATCTTATTAAAATAATCCTATAAGTGCTACCTCGATCGAGACAGGAGAAGAACTTCCTAAAAATATCTGGTTGCATCTCGTAGGTGTTGTTGAGATGAAAAGGAAGAAATCAAACTCTTTATCGATTCAAAAGCCCAACAACACCAAAAATTTGATCTAAAATTTAGCATGGCAAATGCAGCTCTATATATTGGAAATCATTTTCTTAAATAGTAGTCCCACTAAACCATATAGTTGCAGTGCGCCACATAATGGCTTAATAAATGATGTACGTATTTGTAAGTGTACTTTCTCTAAAGATGACGTTAAAAAACTCTCCTATGATGCAAAAATCTAAATCTTGGGGTTCTAGCCTGTTAGCAGGATTCCTTGCTATCTCCTTAACTGCTTGTGGAGGAGGAGATAGTATTAATTCTACGAGTAGTGCAACGACCAGTCGTTTAGATACGGTTAAAAGTCGCGGTAGTCTGATTTGCGGGGTTAATGGACAATTACCAGGATTTAGTTTTGTTAACGAAAATGGCGAATATTCAGGGATGGATGTGGATATTTGTCGTGCTGTCGCTGCTGTTTTATTTGATGATCCTTCAAAAGTAGAATATCGTGACCTCAGCGCTCAGGAACGTTTTACCGCCGTTCAATCAGGGGAAGTTGATTTACTTAGTCGTAACACTACTTGGACTGTTAGCCGTGATACTTCTGTGGGTATGGAGTTTGCTCCTACTACTTTTTATGATGGCCAAGGAATTATGGCAACTAAAGCTAGTAAAATTCAAAAACTCCAAGATCTAGAGGATAAATTTGTCTGTGTTTTAGCAGGAACAACCCACGAGCAAAACTTAGCGGATACGATGCGTAAACTTGGGTTAAGTTATCAACCAGTGGTCTTTGAAGATACGGATGCTGTTTATGCTGCTTATGAACAAGGAAGATGTGAAGTTGTAACCAGCGATCGCTCTCAATTGACTGTTAGACGGGTGGTTTTAGGCAATCCCGACGCTCATCAGGTATTAGGGATTGTAATCTCGAAAGAACCTTTAGGTGCTTTGGTGGCGAATGGTGATGCTAAATGGTTTGATGCAGTAAAGTGGATTACCTATGCTCTAATTCAAGGAGAAGAGTTTGGGATTACTTCTGATAATATTGCTAGTTTTGAGAATTCCGAAGACCCTCAAATTAAACGCTTTTTGGGTCAAGAAGGTAATTTAGGAGAAGATATGGGATTACCTAATGATTTTGCAGCCAGAATCATTAAACATGTGGGTAATTATGGCGAAGTGTATGAGCGCAATATTGGTCAGCCTTTTGGTTTAGATAGAGGTTTAAATGAACTCTGGACAAATGGTGGTTTATTATACTCTCCTCCTTTTAGATAAGTTCAAAACTTCTGTATTATTCATAGTTTGCAATTCAATTGATGTCTAATGGGAACTATGACATTTATTGAATCTCAAAAGCGTAATCCTGATAGGAGATATCTAATGTTGATTAATTCTGAATTATTCCCCGCAATAAATGGTAGTAACTATCCTGAAGAATTTAAACCGCTAGTTGCTGGCAGAAGTAAAAAAAAGTTGGGAAACTTTGCAAAATTAAAAAACTTTGGCGTTAATTTGGTTACTTTAAATCCTGGAAGTTGGTCTTCTATCAGACATTGGCATTCGCAACAAGATGAATTTATTTATATCTTAGAAGGAGAAGTTACATTAGTTACTGATGCAGGAGAACAGAGATTAAAGCCAGGAGATTGTGCAGCATTCCCCAGTGGAGAACCTAACGGACATCATCTAATTAATCACTCTGATTCTCTAGTTGTTTATTTAGAAATTGGGGATAGAACTGCTGGAGATACCGTAACCTATCCGAATGTAGATTTAGTAGCAAAAGAGCATCAAGGAAAGTGGTTATTTACTCACCAAGATGGTACTGTCTATGAGATGTGAGTTAGGAATTTGGAATTCAGAGTTACGTCTAATGGTCTGTCAATTTTGAAATGATGGGTTGCGTTCTAAACTGTAATTTTACATCTCTGGCCAAGCGGTGCGTCCGCGTACGCGAAGCGGGATACCGTAAGGTCAGCGACTACCGCTTCTGTCTCCTGCGGAATTTTTACCGCTGAAAGCGCGCCGAAGGCGACCCGCAATAGGTAGCGCACTGAGCAAAGGCGCAAAGGGGATTAAGAATGGTTTTAAGTCTATGAACGCAGTTTTGTATGAGACAAGACAAGGGAGGTAAGGGAAGATAAGGAGACAAGGGAGAAAATTTAATGACACTTATCCCTCAATTCAAGA